>JAFDZJ010000379.1 GCA_018266965.1 Bacteroidota bacterium | reverse complement strand
TGTTCGGCTTTGTGTGCTAAATAATAAGGATCTACCGATATACAGTGTCCTCCAACCAAACCAGGTTTGTATTTCAGGAAATTATATTTTGTACCAGCGGCTTCCAAAACATCGTGTGTGTCTATCCCAATTCTATCGAAGATGAGAGCTAATTCGTTTACAAAAGATATATTAACATCTCTTTGTGCGTTTTCAATAGCTTTAGATGCTTCAGCTACTTTAAGACTTGGAGCTTTATGTGTACCAGCTGTAATAATTTTTTTATACAATTGATCTACTTCTTCGGCTATTTCTGGAGTAGAACCAGATGTTACTTTTTTTAGACTTGTTAGTGTATTTACTTTATCACCCGGATTAATTCTTTCTGGTGAATATCCTACAAAAAAATCTTTATTATAAACAAGTGATGAATATTCTTCTAATATTGGTACACATTCTTCTTCTGTACAACCGGGAAAAACTGTTGATTCATAGATAATAATATCTCCTTTTTTTATAACACCTCCTAACATCTTAGATGCAGACAATAGCGGTTTTAAATCCGGTGAATTGTATTGATCGATTGGTGTAGGTACAGTAACGATATATACATTTGCTTTTTTTATCTCGTCTAAAGAACTTGTTGCAAAATATCCTTTTTCTCCATTGGATAGTTTGTAACTTTCTATTGTTGCGTTTAGTTTGTTAATATCTGCTTCTAATGTACTATCTTTTCCATTTTGCAATTCAGAAATCCTTTGTTGGTTAATATCAAATCCTAAAACAGGAAAATGTGATGCAAATTCTAACGAAAGTGGCAACCCAACATAACCTTGTCCTATTACTGCTAATTTGTATTGTTTCATAGTATTATTTAAAATTAGTTTTTTAATTTTTGTTTTTTTATAATCATCTTCTTAGAAACCCTTTCTTCTTCTTATTTTTCTCGTGCAAGTGTCCATATCCATATCCATATCCATATCCATATCCATATCCACCGTTGGGATCGATACCGTTGAGGAGGGCTGCTACATTGTTCAGTTTGTTTTGTTGTTGCATCTCTTCCAATACGGAGAGCATTCTTTTGTCCATGTGGTTTACTCTTACCAAATATAGGGTAATATCGGTATGAGCAGAAAGGGTAATAGCATCTCCTACCAAAGAAACCGGTGGTGCATCGGTAATGATATAATCATATTTCTTTTCCAAATTGGCGATTAAATCTTGATAACGACTGCTCATCAACAATTCCGATGGATTGGGAGGTATATCTCCGGAATGTAGCAAATCAAACTGATGGGTAGGATTGGCTTTTATTATACAACTATCAATATCCATATTGCTGTCTGAAAGCCAATTGGACAGTCCCGATGGTTTGCCATTTATCCCTAAATACGGTAATAGTTTAGGACTTCTAAGGTCGGCTCCAACAACTAAAACTCTTTTGTTGGACATTGCTAACACTTGTGCCAAATTAATTGAGGCAAAGGTTTTTCCCTCACCAGGAATGGTTGAGGTTACCAATATCTTTTGAGCGATATTTTTATCGGATAACATGAAATGCAAGTTGGATCGAAGTATCCTAAATGCTTCTGCCACAGAAGAATGATCGTTGTTTTTAATAGTATATTGTGGTTCTTCTGCCAAAGGAATATCTCCCAAGATTGGTCCTTTGTAGTATTTTTTCAGGTCGTTACGATTTTTCAGTTTATTGTCCATCATAAAGAGTAGATACAATATACCAATTGGTACCGCCAATCCTAGGATAAAAGCTCCCAGATAGATTACATTTTTTTTGGGACTAATTGGTATTCCGTTGCTATACGCCCAATCTACAATTTTTATGGCATCTATTTTGGCAGCAGATTTTATTTCGGCTTCTTCTCTTTTTTGTAATAAAAATAGATAAATAGCCTCTACAATCTGTTGTTGTCTAGCAATTTTTTTGAAACCCATTTCTTGTTGAGGCATTTTTTGCAATTTGCCGGTAAGTTCGTTTTTCTTACTTTCGACATTTCTCAACCTGGTTTGCAAAGTATTTTGGTACAACCTAAGATTATTTCTTACAGAGGTTTTCATATCTCTGATATTCTCATTCATGCTTTCCATAACTGGATTTCCTTCACGCATGGATTTGCTTAATCCTTGTTTTTCCAATATTAATTGGTTGTAGCTGTCGATACCGGAATTGAGATTCACATCTTCCAATCCTACATTAGCAGGAAGTAAGGCATCGGTATTTCTACTTAGATTTACAATCATTTGGTTGGCAATCTGCAATTGTGCCGATAGCGAAACAACTTCCTTATCCACCTGCATAGAGTTGGTCATATACATACCTCCCTCGGTTTGCAAATCATTGATTTGGTTTGCCGTTTTGAAACTTTCCATGGACTTGTCCACGCCAGACATATCATTAGAAATAATCCTCAACCTATTATTAATAAAATCTGCTGTATTTTTTGAAATTACATTGTTATCCTCCTGTATATCGGTATTATAGACATCGATAAGGGAATTGATAATAGTTTCTGCTTTTTTCACATTGTTACTAACCAAAGAAAGGGTAACTACTTTGGATTTATTATCCTTTTCAGCATCTATTATCAGGCTATTTCTCAACTTATCTGCTGTGGTAATGTAAGAACGAATGGCAATAGAAATTTCTTGACTGTCATCAAATTTTATCGGATTCTTTGTTAAAACAAATGTTCCGTATTTGCTTTTTATACTCTCGCCAAAGCTATATTTTCCGTTGGGAATAAATGAGTTATCCAATACCTCAAAACCTTTATCTTTAATTTTTAAATTAAGGTCAGCTTTCAAATTGGGTCTGTAATACACTGAATTGTCGGTAAATCCAAAAACCACAGGGCTTTCTTTTTCAAAAACTTCCGAAGTATTCACTCTACCCTTGGTTTGGTAGGTAATATTGAGTTTGTTTTTCTCCACCACCCTAGTCATTAACCTTCTGGATTTCAATATCTTGGACTGGTCATTGACCATAGCATTGTCTTTGGAACCAAAACTTACTGCATCTTTTATCGCTTCCAATTCTGGAGAGGCAGAATCTTTGTCCTTTAATAATATTTGTGCCGAAATTTGGTATTGTTTGGTAGCATACCGAAGATAGGTAAAAGCTAATGCTAATGCTATTATCACTCCCAAAAGCATCCATTTCCAATGATGTAGATATTTTTCTAGGATTTCTCGTATGTCTATGGTTTCTTCTTCAGGTTGGAAATAATCTGCCGTAGAATTGGAAACTTGAAAATTAGGTCTTTGATCCATGAAAAAATATTATTTTTTGAGTAAAGCAAAAAGGGTTAATACCAAACTGGCAGCACCTATCCAAATAGAATAGTTGAAAACGGCATTTTGCACTTTGGCAGAATTGGGTTCTACATATACCACATCATTTTGTTGTAAGTAATATGCAGGAGAGTCCAACACTTCTCGCTTGGTAAGATCCAAAGTGTATGTTGTTTTTTGTCCATTTTTTTCACGGATAACCAATACATTCTCCCTTTTTCCTTGTATACTGAGATCTCCTGCCATGGCTATTGCTTCCAACACTGTTACTCTTTCGGTAGGAAAAATATAGGAATTGGGTCTTGTAACTTCGCCCAAAACGGAAACTCTGAAATTGGTAAAGTTAATGTCCACTCCTGGATTAATAATATATTGGTTCAGTTTGTCCTTGATAAGGTCTGTTGCTTGTTGCCTGGTAAGTCCTGCCAAATGCAATTTTCCTAATATAGGAAAATCAATACTCCCATCTTGTTGAACAGTATAGGTTTTGGCAACAGTAGTGGTAGTGGCTCCCATCTGTCCTAATTGATTGAATGGTGCCGCTGCCTTGGAATCTATCGCCGATACATTGATGGACAGAATATCATCTGGCTGTATTTTAGGAATATTATTTTCGTAAACTGTTTCTACCTTTTGATCTCCTTGGAAATAAGTTATCTTTTTGGAAGATACGCAAGAGGAGAAAATTATAGAAAACAATACACAAATGAAAATTGCTTTCAAAGAGTCTATTTTGTACATGTATCTTTATTAATGTTTTTTGCAAATGTAGTTTTTTCAATCGAAATATTAAAATTAAATTTATGGAGTTAGAGGTTAGAAGTTAGAGATTAGAGATTAGAAGTTAGAGGTTAGAGGTTAGAGGTTAGAGGTTAGAAATTGGAGATTAGATATTAGAGGTTAGATAGCTTGTCTCGTCCCAAGACGAGATTAAAGATTAGAAATTAGAAATTAGAAAACGCCACGAAGTGGCAACATAAAATAGCATAGGGCATCGCCCTATGAAATTAGAGATTAGAGATTTGATAGATTGTATAGGAATTAGAAGATTTAGAATAAAGACCGCTAATTAGAAGTAGAGAATTTTTTGTATTTTTGAAAAAAGAAAAATACGATGAACATAGCATTAAAAAATAAAACTATTGACAAATATTTTGGTTTTCTAACAAGGCTTGACAATAATTCAAAAAAACGCTTAATTGTCAAATTGACTGAATCAATAGAAGTTAAAGATAAAAAATACTTTGACTTAAAGAGTTTATATGGAGCTTGGGAAGACGAAAGAACCTCTGACGAAATAATAAACGATATTAAAAATTCAAGAGTTGAGAAAAAGACTTTAATTGACTTATGAAATACTTGCTTGACTCAAATATTTGTATTCACTTTTTTCGTGGGAAATTTGGAATAATCGATAAACTAACAGAAGTCGGAATAGAAAATTGTGCCATTTGTGAAATTACGCTAGCCGAATTGGTGTTTGGAGCAGAGAAAAGCAATAACCCAAAAAAGAATCATAAATTAATTGATAATTTTATCAACCAACTTACAATTTTACCAATATTTGACGCAATTTCAAATTATGGTAGAGAAAAAGCAAGATTGCAAAACTTGGGAAAAATGATTAGCGATTTTGATTTATTAATCGGTTGTACTGCAATTGAAAATAACTTGATAATGGTTACCGAAAACATTAAAGAATTTGAAAGAATCGAAAAGATTAAAATTGAAAATTGGATAATAAGATAAACACACTTCTACTAACGAATAGTTTTGTAAGAGCTGGGATAAAGTACAAAAAAGCGGTTTAGAAGTTAGAGATTAGATAACTTGTCTCGTCCTTAGACGAGATTAGAAATTAGAAGTTAGAGGTTAGAGATTAGATAGTTTGTCTCGAAATTAGACAAGGCTAGAAATTAGAAAAAGCCACGAAGTGGCAACATAAACTAGCATTGGACATTACCATATGAAGTTATTTTTTCCTATTTCTATTTGTAAATATTCAAATAAAAAACCGTCCAAAAAGGACGGTTTTTCACTAATGTTTTATCAAAAAAAACTAATCGAAGCGGATGTTATAATGTTTGTTTCTTGATGCTTTTTCTATAATCTCTCCAAAGTTGCTATCATTGGGTCTTGGCATATTGGCATTGTACATTTTGCCTTCTGGATCAACCATTACAAATCTAGGAATGGAATTTATCCCAAGCGATTTCATTATTGCAGGACTTGCAAGCAAATATTGTTTTACTTTGGTTTCTTTGTTTTTGATGTCCAATTTCCATTTACCCTTATCCTCGTCCGTTGAAAGAGCAACAAACTCTATGTCGGTAAGATTTTTATATTGATTGGCTTGAAACTCGAATATTGGGCTTGTTTCTCTGCATGGACCACACCAAGTTGCCCAAAAATCTATAACCACAAATTTCCCCTTGAATTTGGATAGACTAGTCTTTACTCCCTCGCTATCTTCTAAAATTATTTCCGGTAACTGTACTCCTTTCTGCTGATTGTTGATTACTTGTAACTCTCTCCCTACAAAATCTGCAAACTGTGGATTAGAAAAGTAATTGGCATTTTCGGAGAACAATTTATTTCTTGTTTCCATATTATTGACAAGATCAAATGTTTTCAACAATTGATATTTCAACAATCGGTCTCTTGCATCTCCTTTTGGCATTTTTTGAATGGAAACCAATGCTAAACTATCCGAATTTTTAACTACATTTTTAGGCATCATCGAATTTATTTTCCATTGAGCATACACATCATCGGTTTCCAACAAAGGACTTGGACTTTGCATGGTATTTTGCAAATCTTTTATAAATGATGGAGGTGGTGCAAATTTCTTGTCTGTTGTAGATGTCATTCTTTGATAATTCTCCACTGCATTTAGCATTTTCAGGGCTGAGACTTGTTTTTGGAATTGATAAAAATCTTTACCGAAATGTATATTTTCATTTGTTCTATAATCATCTAAAAACTTTTTATTATTCTCCCACTCATCTTGGGCTTGTTCATAAAAATTTTCGGGATTACTGATATTTTCTTTGTTATTGACTGTAAAATCATAGAATTTGGAAAAAGAATTATTCTGTTGTTCCATCAACTGTGACTCGGCATTTCTACTTCCTCTCTCGGCTATATCTATTTGATTTTTATCTTCATTAATGTCAAAAATTATATGATCTCCTTTGGACAAGATAAATTTTTCTCTCCTGCCATCCATTTCCATCATATAGATTCCCAAAGGAATATTATCTTTGGTTTCCCAAAAGAATTTTCCATCTTTTATTGGGATTTCAGCGATTTTATTCCTTAATTCTATTCCATAAATATAGATGTTTTTATGTTTTTCAGTAGAAGAAATCTGTCCTTCGATTATCGTTTTTCCATCTAATTTTTGGGGATAAATAGGTTGGGTAATCCAAAAATAAATCGCCACAGCAACTGCCAACCCCACCAACGATTTCACCAAGGTTTTAACATTTCCAAAAAACGCAGATTTCAATCCTCTTTTAGAATAGATAAGATAACCTATTATGAAAAACAATACCGCCCAAAACAGACTGAGAAGATCCGAATAATTGAGGAAATGGTTCATTTGGCTAGCATTTTTTATAGACAAACTGGTATCGACATTATTATAAGGAACAAAATCATAAGTTTCTTGTCTTACTTTCGCTACTATATTGATAACAAATCCCATGAAACCAATTACAAATGGCCAAATAAATCCTCGGATTACAACGGAAAGCATCAATTGAAAAGAAACTATCCCTACACTAATGACCAACAAACGAATATAAGAATGTAGTAACCAAGGTATATCCAAATGAAATGATAGAGGAGCTTGTGGGAAAATTAATTGACTAATATTTCCAAAAAAAATACAAAACAAAAAATAGCTGGTAATACTAATAATGGTAAGCAAAAAAACTGCTAAAAACTTTCCTGTATAAATACTAATTTTACTCAGTGGTTGTGTTTCCAAGAAAGTCCAACCATTGTTTTTGTGGTCGGTTTGGCAAATCCTGATACTGGCGATTATGATGAAAATCAACATAAAAAAACCACCAAAAGAAGACATAAACTGCTCTACCCAATGGGTAGAAACATCTACTGGTAATCCACTATATTCTCTGATATTTTTCTTGAAAAAAGAAAGTACAAAAACCAAAAAAGGAGTGATACCACTGAGTACCAATGCCAAGGTCAAAAGTCCAAGACCTTTCGTTTTCAACCATTCGGCACGAAAGGATTTGTATATATAATTTTGTTTCATTTTGTATTAGTTTTGTTTTGTTATTTCCATAAACCACTCTTCCAAGCCACCTACAGGTGAAATTTGATAAATTTCTGCACCTTTGTCCACCAATTTTTTATTAATACTTGCAATTTCGGTACTACTATTAGTGGTTATTGTGATTTCTGAATTGTTTTTCAGTTCGGCATTTTCCAATTCCGACATATATTTTTCGGCATTTTTCATCACGAATTTGGTTTTTTGAAAACTGAATAACTGGTTAAGTTCTTCCCTGCTACCTTCAAATTTCATTTCCCCATTTGCAATAATCCCAAGATGTGTTACCATTTTGTCTATTTCTTGTAATAAATGTGAAGAAATGAAAATAGTAGTACCTTTCTCTTGGTTCAACTTTACCAAAAGTTCTCGTACTTCTACCATTCCGTTGGGATCCAAACCATTTACAGGCTCGTCTAAAATGAGTAATTCTGGGTCGGAAATTAGTGCCAAACCTATCGCAAGTCTTTGTTTCATACCCAAAGAATATTTTTTCATTTTCACATCTTTGGCTTCAGTAAGACCTACAATTTGTAGGGTATCATTGATTTTGGTGTAATCCAAATTTCTAATTTCACAAACAATTTTCAAGTTGTCATATCCGGAAAGATGGTCGTAGAAAGCAGGATAATCGATTAACGAACCTATATTGCCAAGACCTTTTGGGAAATAGTCAGCAATAGGGTTGTCAAAAATTTTTATTGATGAGTTTTCATCATCATACAATCCCATGATGAGTCGCATGGTTGTGGATTTCCCAGCACCATTTGCACCCAAAAATCCATAGATAGAACCTTTGGGAACTGTAAGATTGATGTTTTTCAGAATCTTCTTTTTGGCATCGAAACCAAAACTGAGATTAGAAATTTCAATACTTTTTTCCATAATTTATTTTTATGGAATTAGTATTAAATTTAATAAAAATGTTACAAATTTCTATATATTATCACAGAAAAAAAACAAAACGATGTATTTCGTCCATCAATTTTCTATTTCCTACAACAATTCCACTTTGAATCTTTCAAAAGCATCTCTTTCCAACATTTCTCTATCGTCCGGATGTGCTATTTCTATTAATGCTTTCGCTCTTTGTCTTAGACTTTTACCATAGAGATAAGCAGTTCCGTATTCTGTACAAACGAAATGTATATGTCCTCTAGTTGTTACCACTCCTGCACCTTGTTTCAGATAAGGAACTATCCTAGGAACACCTTTGTTGGTTCTGGAAGAAATAGCCATAATTGGTTTTCCACCTTCGGAAAGAGCTGCACCACGCATAAAATCCATTTGTCCTCCAATCCCACTATATTGATATGTTCCAATAGAGTCTGCACAAACCTGTCCGGTAAGGTCGATTTCAATAGCCGAATTGATGGCGTGCATTCTTTTATTTTTCATAATATTAATAGGGAAATTAACATGTTGCACATCCATAAAAGCAATGGAAGGATTGTCATGTACAAAATCATAGAGCTTTTTGGTACCAAAACAAAATGCAGTAATAGTCCGGTTAAGGTGTGTCCCTTTGAATTTGTTATTGACAACATCATTCAATATCAAATCTATCACTCCATCGCTCAACATTTCGGTATGTATTCCTAAATCTTTGTGGTTGCTTAATGCTTTCAAAACAGCATCTGGAATTGTCCCAATACCCATTTGTATGGTAGCTTTGTCGTCTATTAATTCTGCTACATTTCTGCCTATTTGCATTTCTATCTCTCCTACTTTTGCACCATAATCTAGGGTCATCAATTCTTCATCATGCCAAACCATTTTATCAATTCTATCAATATGCAGCATGGAATCTCCATGTGTCCTAGGCATTTTGGGATTGACAATTGCTATTACGATTTTTGCAGAATCTACCGCACTCCTGGCAACATCTACAGAAGTACCAAGCGAACAATAGCCGTGTTGATCCGGAGGTGAAACGGTTACAATAGCAACATCCAAGGGTAAAATATTATTTTTGAAAAGTGTTGGTATTTCTGATAAGAATATAGGTATAAAATCTCCTCTTTCGCAGTTTACTGCTTCCCGAACAGGCGATGATGTAAATAATGAATTGATATAAAAAGAATCTTTGTATTCTGGTTGAGCTATCACTACCCTACCTTGTTGGGTAATGGATACTAATTCTACATTTTTCAATCTGGAGGATTGTCTTGCCAATTCATCATAAAAAACATTCGGAGTACAAGCACTTCCGTGTCCAAACATTCTATCTCCGCTTTTCACTACAGCAGCAGCTTCCTCAATACTTACATAATTTACCATGGTTTTAAATTTTATTTAGATAAAAAATTAATTATCCAAAAATAAGGATATTATTACATTCCACCTATGAGGTTTGTCAGAGAACGAGAAATTTTTACAATCATAAAAAATTAATTCTTTATTATGTTACTTTTCAATTCTACCATTTTTGCATTTGTTGAATTTAAAATAAATCTCCCAAAAAGAGCAATAAAAAAGAGGCTTGATTGAAAAGCCTCTTTAATCTCGATATTTTAAAAATTTAATCTCTATTTTTCAACATAACCCAACCGGAGAATTTCACTGGAGTTTTGTTGGCATCTTTTTCTTTCCAAGTAATCACATACCAATAAGTACCTGTGGAAAGTTTTCTACCTCCAAATCTACCATCCCATTTGTAGTTATTATTTTTATTAGCTTGATACAACACTGCACCATATCTATCAAAAACCGTAAAGGTAAGGTCATCTTTCATGGACAATGCGGAATAATCAATTTCATCATTGATGCCATCAGCATTAGGAGTAATGATATTAATTATATTAGGGATTGTAACCTCTGTTATTATTGGTTCGCAATTACTTTCGTCTTTCACATAAACTTTTGTAACACCTCTTGGCACACTTGTAAACACATTGGAGTCTTGCCAAATAATATTATCCAAAGAATATTTGTAAGGAGCTTTTCCTCCATATACTGTTACGGAAAGTGTACCATTACCAACCTCTACATTTGTAATAGTGGGAGTTGCAGCTGGTAATACTTTCACAGTTTGTAGCGTTTCGCAACCATTTTTAGTGAGTTTTACCCAATAATCTCCAACACCAACATTGGTAATACTTGCAGTAGTAGCACCAGTACTCCATTCATATTTCAAATAACCAGGACCCGCATCTAGTGTAGTTGTTTTTTCGGTGCAAATTATTTGGTCTTTCAACAATGGCGATGGTTCTGGCTCTTCTACTTTCAAGGTAATTTTTGCAATATTGTAACAACCTTGTGCAGTGGTAAGTTTAACAAAAACAAAACCAGAAGGAGCATTATAAACTGTTGGGTTCATAATTTCATTGGTACCATTTACTGCATCTGTTGGCGACGGGAAATAGGATTTCACAATTCCCGGTGTTGCAGTTACATTGGCTTGGGTAAGATTAAAAATACCATTGGTAGGATTTGTCAGCAAGTGACATTGTTTCATATTTTGATCCGTAACTACTGCCATTGGATAAAAACTCAAAGTAATTTTGGAAACACTAGTACAACCAAATTGGTTAGTAGCTTTTATATATACTGTACCTTGTGTAGAGGTATATACAAAAGGGTTAGCAATTTCAATTCCAGCATTCATATCGGAAAGTGTTGCATAATATTTTTTCACGATAGTCGGGTCATTAGAAATATTAGCAGTTGTAAGATTATAAACAGCAACACCCGAATTATTGTTACTACATTCTGTAAGGGTAACATCAAGCGTTGAAAGTGCCTGTTGTTTGAATTTTACAGTTCCAAATTGTTTACACTTACTCAATACTCCATTATTAGGATTATTGGGGTCTTGAAAATAAATTGCGTAAATATATGTAGCAGTAGTGTTTACATTTACAGTACCGATTATTGGGTTGGTTCCTGCCAAAGCATCGTTGTTGTTAGTGTGATAACTCACATGGAAATTTGGATTTCCATTAATAATTCCAGCATCCAACGAACTAAAATCGAAAGTTGCAGGATTGGTACAGATAATTACTTCCCCATCATGATTTGGCCCTGGCTGTACAAATGGATTGGGTTGCAATTGTTGGTTGAAAGGATTGGAAAGTGTAGCTGTACCTCCCCAAGTTAGTACAAATCCATTGGCATTTGCCGAGAAATTATCAACTATTAAATAATAGGTTTCCCCAGGAAGTACATCTAAATATCTGCAATATCCCGTACCACCGGCAGGATCTGTAAGATTGGTTGCTGTCATTGTTAGTCCTGTTGCATAAGGAGGAGGTGCATCATAAGAACATCTTATTGGTGTCCCAAGACTTCCACAAGGTTTGTTGGGTCCATATACAGCCCAGTCGTAATCTGCATTTCCATTGGGGGTTATCATAAAAGTTAGCGTACCTGCAGTTGCAATAGTAAAGGTGTACCAAACGGAATAATGCTCATTACTAAGACACCCACCAAGAGGTTCCAATATCTGTCCCGGTCCAGTTGGTGTATAAGAAATTTGCGAATTTCCACAAGCAGGTAATGCAGAGGTACAATCCGATTGTGCCCAAAACAATTGAGAAAAAGCTACAAATAAAGAAAATAGAAGTTTTTTCATAATCTAAAAAAAATAAAAACAAATTTATGATATTATTTTATATCTACCTCATTTTTTTTAAACAAAATTCAAATTGCAAATTCAACTAGTAAGTGCAATTTCTTTTACAAAATTTAAAAATATTTTTTTTGGTTTTTCATATCCCATCTATAACCTTCATAATCTCCTGTACAGAATTTTCCAAATCAAAAGGTATTTTGTATTCTTGTAATTCCTTTTGGTACTTTTCAAAACTTTCCGGTTGGGTTAATGCTTGTTTCATTCCGATATAAATTCCATCTTCTGAATTTTCTACAATCAATCCTAATTTTCCATTTTCCAACATTTCAGAAACTCCTGAAACATTGGTAGCAACGATGTTTTTCTTTAAAGTAATCGCTTCAAACAAAACCGTTGGGAAACCTTCGTACCTGGAACTCAACACAAAATAATCTGCATTTTTAAGGTAAGGATAAGGATTGTCGGTAAAACCTAGCAATGTAGCAGAATTTTCAACTTTCAATTCATTTTGAAGTTTTTTAATATTTTCAAAATCATAACCATCTCCAATGATAAGGATTTTATGATTTAAACCTTCATCTAATAATTTTCTATGAACTTTTAATAATCGGTCATACCCTTTTTGAGGGAAAACTGTACCTATGGAAACGAAGGTTGGTTGTTGGTTGATGGTTAATGGTTGATGGTTGATGGTTGATGGTTGATGTTCCTGAATCTCAGCCTTAATCTTAAACTCAGCCTCAATCTCTGTCTTAACCTCAGCCTTACTCTTAATCTCCTCTGTATCCAAAGGATTATAAATTCTGATTATTTTGGATTTTTCGATTTCATTTTGTGCGAGGTTTTCAAAATCTTTTTGGATGTGTTCGGAGATAACCAAGATTTTATCATACCCAAAAAACTTCCTAATTTCCTCATCGGTATAATTATGGAAATGAGTTTTCCGCAAATCGTTGTGTATCCAAATGAGTTTTTTAGAGTTTTTATTTGGCGAATTGAGTATTTCATCTCTCAAACCATGGATTCCCGCAAACTCGATGTCGTATTTTTTATTTTTAAGAATGAATTTATACAACAAACTTGGAAAAAACTTCAGCATTTTTTGATAAATTACCCGATATGCTTTTTTTGGAATATCTTGCAAACGGTTGGTAGTAATCATTTCGCCTTTGTTCAGATACAAAATATTAATCCAATCCGGAATTTCCGCAAGGTATTTTCCTGAATACAAATTGAGCAAAAGGTCGATTTCGTATTTGTCTTTTGGTAAATTTTTCAGGAAGGTAGCCAAAACTTTTTCCGCTCCACCATGGCGAAGAGAACCCATCCTGATAAGTATTTTTTTCTTTTGTTGCATTGAGTTTCAATTACAATTCATCTAAAACTTCTTCATATTTTTCCATGATTATTTCTTTGGAAAACCTAGATTCTATTGCGTTTCTTATTTCTTGGCTGTAATGCTTTTTATTCAAAATTTCAATAATATTTTTCGCAAAAACTTCATGATTTTCTATTTTTTCAATTTCGCCATTTATCCCTTTTTGTACAATTTCTCTTATCCCTCCAGGACAATCATTTGCCAAAGCAAAAGTTCCACAAGCTCCGGCCTCTAAAAGCACATTTGGAAAACCTTCGTATCTTGACGAAAGAACAAATAGGTCTGCAAATTTCAGATAAGGATAAGGATTTTCTTTTTTCCCGTGAAAAATAATTTGTGATAGTCCTAAATTTTCTTTCATCTGCAACAGATTTTCCTTTTCGACTCCATCTCCTAAAATATGAAGTAGGATTTTTTCATCTTTTAGATATGAAAAAACTTTCAACAGATTATCAAAACCCTTTCTTACCGCTAAATTTCCTACAGCAACCACATTTTTATATTCGGAGCCATAGCTTTCTGGTTTTTCTTGATTTCCCAAATGTTTGTCGATTGCTTGAAAATCCACAGGATTGTTAATTTTTATAATTTTTTTGGGTTTGATATTCCATTTTTCTAATAGATCCTTTTTCATATCATCACTCTGGCAAATGATTTTATGGTAATTATTATAGAATTTATAGAAAAATTTAATCTCTGGTCTTGTAACATGTTCTGTTACCACATTGGTTTCTCTGGCGATGAATTTTGTCTTTCTGAACAACGGAATAAAAGGAGCGAGATAGGCATTCACTTCTCCGAAACCCGAAAAAACTATGCTTGGCTTGTATTTTTTTATAACTCCTAAAATTGGAAAAATCGATTGGCGGATTCGTTTAACTTTCAAATCGATAATTTCTACATCGTCTTTTAGTAATGTAATATAAGCACCTTCTTTTCGTAACAAAAGTATTTTTGGAACAAATTTTTCTCTTGACAAATGATTTGCAATGGTAGTAACAATTCTTTCAGCTCCACCACTTTCCAAGTCTGGAAG
This sequence comes from Bacteroidota bacterium, assembly GCA_018266965.1. Taxonomy (GTDB): domain Bacteria; phylum Bacteroidota; class Bacteroidia; order Flavobacteriales; family Weeksellaceae; genus Amniculibacterium. Next base: position 13,000 of record JAFDZJ010000379.1, on the reverse strand, counting down.
AATAAAAATGATTGTCTTTTTTTTGTTAATAGTCATTAATTACAATTATTTTTTCTCTAGTTTGTATGTATGCGGAAGATTTTCTGAAATATATTTTTCCAAAGCAGCTCTATTTTCTTCCAATTCTCTGGGATACATGATGTTATTCGACAATGCTTTGTCTCCATATTCTTCGATTGTACAAATAAATTTTGCCGGAACTCCTGCATATACCGAATTGTCAGGCATAGAAGAATTGAGTACCGAACCTGCTCCCAAAATGCAATTATCGCCCATTTGAGATCCGGGAAGAAAAGTACAATTATTCCCAACGAAACAGTTTTCACCCAGTTTTATTCTGCCAAAATTTCGAGCATCGGCGTATTTTCCCATACTTCGGATGGTGTACATAGCACCATCATGGTTGATGAATCTTGCTCCTGCTGTAATTTTTGTTCTATCGCCAATATCTATAAGAAAAGGTTCGGAACCAAAATCCGGAGCTTCTACAAAAATAACGGCTTTCCCCACTTTCATACCTTTGGTTTTGCAAATTTCTATATATGCTTTATCATGCAGGTTTTTGCAAATGGTATGAAGTTTTAGAATTATGCGGAAAATAAAATTCATGGATTAGTTTTTGGCTAAATTAACAAAGATTTCTTCTACTTTTGAAAAAATTTTCTCGTTATCGAATTGTTTTTCAATATTGGTAAGATTTTGTTTTATCTCTTCAATAAGGTTTTTATTTGTCAGAAATCCTTTCATTGCTCGGTACATTTCATCGGTATTATAGTCAATTAAGATTCCTGTTTTTTTATCCGAAATCATCTCCGGAATATCGCCTGTTTTGGTAGCGATAATAGGTTTTTGCAAAATTAATGCTTCTGCAATTACCAAAGGCCAAGCTTCGGATTCGGAAGGGAGAATAAAAAAATCTGCATTTTCAATATAAGGATAAGGATTCATTTTGTTTCCTCCGAAAAAAAAGGACTTTTCCACACCTAATTTCTTTTGTTGAGCTAAAAGATTTTGTAATTCTTCGCCATCGCCAACAATCAGAACTGAATGCTCTAATCCTTCTTCCAAAAGTTTTGCATGAGCTTCCATCAGTTTGTGATATCCTTTTCTGGTATGCAACCTTCCGATGGATACAAAATCAGGTTTTCCTTTTGGAAAATCTTCGATTTTTTCTTTGGCTTTTTTCTTAATTTCTTCAATCGGAATAGCATTGATGATGACTTCTTCTTTGGGGTATTCCAATTCGGGATAGTATTGGTGCATCAGCGTTTTTATTTTTTCCGAACAATATATCATATAGTCAAATTGTGGAAAATGCTCCAAAATTTTTGGCACAAGAGGTTGCAACTTGGGCAATTGTATTTCGGAATGAAACCATCCTACTTTTTTGGAATTTTTGTTGGTAGAATTTAACACCGATTCAAAATCATTGTAGGTCATACCGATTTCAATATCATAATTTTCTTTAAGATAATCTCGGTCAATAATTTCAGGGTATTTTGTAAGGTATTGTAATTTTTTTTGTCTCCTCCACAATTGTAATTTTTGCAAGAACGGATTTTTAGAAAAATCTTCTTTACCATCTGCTAAATACACTTTTCTTACATGGTTTGGAAATTCGTTTCTCAGTTCACCTTGGTTCAAATTCAGACAAACTGTCATTTCGAATTTGTATTTATCCAAATTATTCAGAAGGCTGAGCATCACTTTTTCTACCCCACCCATTTCCATAGAACGATGGCGGAAAAGGAGTTTTATTTTGTTATTTTCGGTCATTGTAGTTTTTGAAACAGTATTTTAATTTTTTTTAAGACACGAAATTTCCAACCATTTTGATAGTCTAAAAGTTGAAAAATCTCATCGGAATTGGTATAGGTTTCTGGTATTTTTTTTCCGTTAATTGATTTCAAACCTCTCCTTTTCATAGCGTTAAAAATCACTTCTGCCCAATATTCATAAGATTTTTTCTTGTTGTCGTTTTGCGAAATTCCTTTGTCGTGAGTTCTATAAAGATAATTGGTTTCGTTAATGAATTTTACTTTTCCATTTTCATATAATTTCAGGTACAGATCTTGGTCTTCGGAAATTTTTTTTGCAGTATCCATTTTTTCTGTTTGCTCATATATTCCTTTTCTAAAACAAACAAAATGAGCGATTTGCACCGGAAAATTAAAGAAATTTTTATCAAAATTTGGGACTTGTTTTGCTGCTGAAAATTCTTTTATAGGTTGTAAATTCTCATTGCAGGCCATAAATCTGGAATAGGTAAGAACAATTTTCTTATCTTGATTAAAATTATTAATGGAAGATTCAATTGCATTAGGCAAAATCGCATCATCGGGATCCACAAATCCACAAATTTCTCCGGTTGCCAATTCTATCAATTTTGCTTTGGTAACACCAACTCCAGAATTTTTCTCGTTTTCAAAATATTTAAAACGACTATCATTTTTGATAAGTTCTTGAACAGTTTTTTTTTCTTCTTCCATAGACCCATCGTCCAAAATTATGGCTTCCCAGTTTTGGTAGGTTTGTTTTCGCAAAGACTCAAAACAATCTTTGAAATAGTTGGCATTGTTATAATGAGCGATGAGTACAGAAAATTTCATTTAACGAGGGATAATGGTTAAATCTTGTTTGTTGATGATAGTAGAATTTGTAGGAACATCTTTATAAACAACACAACCCGCACCGATAATACAATTGTCGCCGATGGTTACGCCTTTCAAAACAACAACATTAGAACCCAGCCAACAGTTTTTCCCTATTTTTATGGGAGCAGTAGAAAATTCCGAATGAGAAATTTCAAAATTGGGAGAGTTATGATATTGATGATTGTGATCGTAAAGTTTTACATTCTCCCCAAACAGTGTATTGTCACCAATCTCTATTTTTTCCAAACAATTGATAGAGCAAAAATTATTAAGAAAAACTCTATCTCCAATGATTAATTCGGCATTATTTTGAACAATGATATGAATATAATTTCGGAAATTGATGTTTCTTCCTAAAACCAAATTTTTTATTTTGGGATAAATAGTAAAATGATTGGAAACACCTATTTTGAAATTTTCAAACGAAGATTGTGAATGTTTTTTCAAAATCTCCAATTGTTTTTTTCGTTGAAATTTCTCGTAGAGTTGGGTTAGCATAGATATTTGTGTTTTTTTGAACTATTTGGGATTACAAAGATACTAATATTCAACAAAAACAGTATTTTTGCAATTAATAAAAATTTGAAAACACAGTGAGCGAAGTTATACGAGTAACCAAAACATTTTTTGCCTACCTAAAAAGACCAGACCTATATCCGGAGTTGGGGAGGAAAATAATTAAAAATGTTTTCAATAGAAATGCCGCTTTCAAAGGGAAAGAAAAGACCAATATTTGGGCTTCTACTATTGCCGTTTCCCAAGAAACAGCCATCAAAAATTTATTTGGAATAGAATCTATTCCTTTTGCTGAACAGTTTCCTTCAGGATTTAATACAGCTCTGCAAAAGCAAAATTCTTGCCCTATAAAAATGGGTGGAGCCGGTGCTTTGGAGCTTATCTATGCAGCTTGCGAATATACCCAAGCAAAAAATGTTTTGGAAACCGGTGTTGCATACGGTTGGTCATCTTTTGCAGCTTTACAATCATTAACCAAAAGAAATGGACATTTGTATAGCTCGGATATGCCGTATCTGGGACAAGATGGCGACCAATTTGTTGGTTATATTGTCCCTGAAGAATTGAAAAAAAATTGGCGACTTTTCCGACATGCGGATCGAGAGTCCTTACCACAAATTTTCCTTTACCAAAAGGAGTTTGATGTGGTGCATTACGACTCGGACAAGGCGTATGAAGGAATGTATTGGGCATACCAAGAATTGTATAAACACCTGAAAAAAGGTGGGGTTTTCATTTCTGATGACATCAATGACAATTCTGCTTTTCAAGATTTTTGCGAGGGAAAAAATATTCAACCTACCGTGATTTCTTTTGAGGGAAAATACATTGGCGTTTTTGTGAAGAACTAAGTTATGGGTAAGATTTTTTTCATCATATCGGCTTATAATGAAGAGTCCAATGTAGAAATCCTAGTGAAACAACTGGATACAGAACTCCAAAAAATCAATGTAGAAAATTACGAACTGGTTTTTGTGAATGATGGCTCTACAGATGCTACTTTGGAAAACCTTTTGGCTTTACAAAAAGAATTTAAAAACATTGTCATCATCAATCAATCCAAAAATTTTGGACATGAAATGGCAATGACTGCCGGACTTAATTTTGTAGCTTCAGAAAATCATCACGGAAAATACGCCGTTCTTTTTATGGATGCCGATTTGCAACACCCGGTAGAATTGGCAACCGAGATGATTAGTCTTTGGCAAAATGGAAATCAATTGGTACTCACCAAAAGAGTGAATAATGAAGACACCGGATTGCGATACAAAATCATGGGAAACACCTATTACTGGCTGCTCAACATGATTTCCGATGTGAAAATCCCAAGAAATATGCCCGACTTTCGATTGCTGGACAAAAAATATGTGGAATGGCTGAACCAACTGAACGAAAACGACAGAATGTTCCGTGGAATGTTGTCTTTGATAGGCTTGAGAGATGCCCATGTTATAGATTTTGTAGCTCCGAAAAGATTGACGGGGACTTCTAAATACAATTTCTGGAAACTCTACAAATTGGCAATAGATAGCGTAATTCAATTTTCTATAAAACCATTGAGAGTAGCAACTTTTATAGGTTTTTTGGGTTGTATTTTGTCTATACTATTTTTAGGGTTTTCCATCTATCACAGTTTGACAAGTAACGAAGCCAAAACAGGATTTCTAACTTTATTAACCGTTATGATTTTCCTTTGTTCCCTCATCATATTATTTCTTGGTATTATTGGAGAATACATTGGTAGAATACATATAGAAGTGAAACAAAGGCCACTTTATTTTAATGAAATAATAAAGAATGATGTGGAATAATCGGGTCTATTTTTTGTGGGTTTTTGTAATATTTGCAATACTTTTGAGTTCTTATTTTTTCCCAAGGACAAGAGATGAATTTTATTATTTGCCAACTGATAACTCGCCAAATGCTATACTCGAATTTTATCAATCATATTTTTTTGTCAATCCTAGGTTAGGACAGTTTTTTTCTAATTTAATTGGTAGAAATCTTTGGTTAAAACCCATTTTCAACCTAAGTTTATTTTTAGTTTACATGACTGTAACTTATTTGTTTTTATATAGGAAATTACCAAAAATTAATAATAATTCAGATGTTTTTCGATTATTTATTATTGCAGGAGGATTTATTTTTTTAATAAATTATTTTGGTGAAATGTTTTACTATGTCCCTTTTAACACTAATTATACTTTGTCTCATGTATTTTATTTATTATATGTGTTTTTAATAGTAGAATATTATATTTATGATAAAAATTATTTAGACCAAAAAAAAATATTGTATTTTTTAATATTTATATGTTCTTTTTTCATGGGTTGGTTTAATGAACATGTCCCTCCAGTTTTGGTGGGAATATCAATATTATTAGCTGCTTCTTACATTTTTAAGAATAAAAAAATACCTGATTTAAAATTGCTTTCACTTATTATTCCAATTACCATTGGTTATTGTATTTTATTTTTTGCTCCAGCTAATAAATTAAAATTTAAAGGTGCGAAAGTTGAAAATTTAGGCTTTCAAATGAGTACATATTTCCAGCATTTTGTAGATATTGCAAAATTATATTTCTACTACAATAAGGAATTATGTATAACTTTTGTTTTTTGTTTTGTTGTACTAATTTATAATTTCAAATTTGTACAAAAAGAAATTAGAAATACCGTTTTTTTACTAATATTAATTTCGATAATGGTTTTACTAGTAGTAGCATATTCGCCGTTACAAGGTACTAGATTACTATTTTTCAGTAATTCTTTAATCATAATTATCTGTGGGATTATTACAAAAGAATTGTTGCTAAAAAATTTAATTTTTAAAAAAAATCTAATCTCTATAATTAGTATTTTTATATGTTTATTTTTTGCATTTTCTATAGCGATTACTTATGTTGCAAATAGAAATTATAATAAAACAATGCTAGAAATCACTAATAAAAGTAAAAAAAATAAAAATGTAATTTTGGACAATTCTTTTGAGTATGCCAGTAAAATCCCATTTAATAGGAGAATACTTTTGGATTCTGGACGAGATTATATAGATAATAATCCTAAAGAAAACACATCTGTTGAACAAATATTATTGAATTTTTTTGGATTAAAATCAATCTCCAAAAAATAAAAAAGCACATAATGAAAAAAAAACTAATAATTAATGCCGATGATTTAGGATTTTCTAAAAGCGTAAACTTTGCTATAAAGGAAGCACACCAGAATGGCTTTCTTTCCCATGCTAGTTTAATGGCAAACACCCATTATTTTGATCATGCGATAGAAGAAGTTGTACTACAATGTAATAATTTGAAAGTTGGGCTTCATATAAATCTTACTTGTGGAAAATCTTTGTTACAAAACTCCATAATTGCTAAAAATGGAAATCTTAATTGGACTTTTGAACAATTGTTATTTTTAAGGAAAAACAAACAAGTTTTGGAAACTATAGAAAAAGAAATCGAAGCTCAAATTTTGAAATTAAAACATAACAATATTAATATTTCCCACATTGATGGAAACGAACATATACATATAATACCATCTATTAATAAAATTGTGAGAAAATTAGCTCAAAAACATAATATTCCTAGAATAAGAGAAATAAATGAGGCCTTTTGGGAAAGTATAAGATTTAATTTCAACAATACTCCCATAATAAATTATATAAAATTAGGTTTGTTAAAATTTTTATCAATTTTTAATGAAAAAACTAATGATATAGCATTTTATTCCATGTTGAATACATGTATGATAAATGAAAAAAACCTATTCAATTATTTAGAGAATACAAAATCACAAGAAATAGAAATTATGTTACACCCATCTTTGGGATTTACTGAAGATGACAAAATTGGAATTGATAAACGGTTGTATTCTTTTTTCCAATCGCCTTACAGACAACAAGAATACAAATTATGCTTTAATGAAAAATTTAAACAATATTTGTAATAAAAAAACATTAACCTACCTGAAAAACTCTAAAATAAATCTTTCCTAAAATTTATATTATACAACCCCGATTTTATACTTGTAAAATCCATTAACAAATATTTAAAAATCATACCCCATTTTTTTAATAATGGAGCTTTGGCAATTCGCCAACTCCTTGCCATTCTACCAATATGAAGTTTAATGTTTTTTGGCATTTTAGGTTCTGTTTTAGACCATCGTTCTACTTCGTTCCACAACAATACTCTGGAAATAGCAGGGTTTATTTTCCCTGAATCCACTTGGGTTATCCTATTGTTTTCGTGTACACCACGAAGGGCAACTGCTTGGTCTAAAATTCCGGGAAAGAGTTTGGTGTAATAAGATAATCTGAATAAAAATTCTGTATCTTGGTGCAATCTAAGGTTGGTTTGCATGACAGGATTTAGTTTGTCAATAGCCGATTTCCTCACAGTTAATCCATCAATCGAGAACAGTCCAAAACTACCTTTCATGCCTATTTGTCCTGGGAAAACTTCTTCAGGATTGTGTTTTTTATAAACTGTTGTTAGTTTGTTACCGAAAATTGGGAAAAATTGTTCCTTGGCTTTCTCGGAATAATAATGCACTCCAATTGCCCCGTAAACCCCATCTACTTCGGGATTTTCAAATAATTCTCTTTCTGCATCAAAACGGTTTGGGAGATAGTAATCATCTGCATCTAGAAAAGCAATAAAATCTCCTGTGGCTTTGGAAATTGCGAGATTCCTACTAGCTCCAGCTCCATGATTTCCTTTGTCAGGATGTTGGTAGAGTTTTACTCTGTCGAATTTTTCGGTTAATTGTTTGCAAACTTCCAAAGCATTATCGGGTGATTTGTCTTCTACCAAAATAATTTCCCAAACCTCCGAAAATTGCAAGGCAGATTCTACAGCGTGGGTTATGTATTTTTCGGCATTATAAACTGGAGTGATTACGGAGATTTTCATTGATACATTTTGTGTTTTATTAAATTGATAAGATTGTATTTTACTATTCCTCGGAAACCATCCCAACCACTATGAGGCATGGTTAGAAAAAAATAAAGAATAAACGGAAGGTATTTTAGAGTGGAGAAAATTCTATTCGTGCAATCTACATTGAATGGTAAAATTACTTTAATCTTTTCTAAAGTATAATTGTAGATATAGAAAACTAAAGTTGAAAAGGATAAAAACAGCATTCGAGAATAGTCTATTGCAATCATACAAAGTACTACAAGAACCAGTAATTGCAGGATAAAAAGAATGTTAAAAATAGATTTTTGGACTTTACTTTTTATATCATTATTTACTGAAATTAAAATAAATAAACTGTGTAAACCTATAAAAATAAAAAAATAAAATATATTTTTTAAATGATAATTTTGATTCCAAAAAAAGAAAGACTTTGTAAAAACCAAGGTTAAATAATCGAGGTTGTAGGTTAAATTTGGATAAGATAATATAATCGCTTTTGCTTGTCCTTCATTTCCTTTAAACACGAAAATTAATAATATAAAAAGGATAGCAGATGGTAGTAATATCAGGCTATTTTTTAAAAACAATTGAATATTATTCCTGGAATTTATATACAAACCTATTAAATTAGGAAAAAGGGTAATAATAAAGAAAATTTCATGTATCAATGTTCCTATCAAACTAATAAAGATAAACACAATAGTACCTAACCTATTTTTTTTTGAAAAATTTCGCAAAACAAAACTTTGAATTATTATTAGAGATAAAATAATATGGTCTTTTCGCAATCCCCTATCTAAATAAACGAGATAGAGTAAAAGTGTAGTCATTGAAAATACTATATAATACGGAATTTTCAATTTTCGAGTTGCATACATTACAATACAGAGAAATAATAAAAATGTGCTTCCAGAATATAATTTCGTACCAAGTAATATTGGGATTTCAAAGAAATGATAAAGGTTATACAAAATTTCTCCATCAAACCCTCTACGGACAAATCCTCCTTGATAGTTTATAAAATATTCCGAATGAATTAGCAAACTATCATTCTCCAGAATTTCCTTAAAAAAGAGAACGACAAGCAATCCTGCAATTCCTATTGAAAGGATATTAAATATTTTAACAAGATTTATATAACTCATATTTATCCAGAAATGTATTTCCCCAATGGCAACTTATTAATTCCAAATATCAAAAAAGTAGATAATAAAAGAATAATAAATGCATTGAGCAATATAGTGAGGAAAACAACAGGTGTATTGAACAAAAGATTGAATTTAGATAAAAAAATAATAACAGCAACATGGCTAAGATATGTACCATAACTGTATTTACTTATCCATTTTACTCCTCTTAAAAATAAAGGATTTTTAATTTCGTATCCTTTAAAAATCATAAAAATACTGATGCTCGCTAAAATCACATTCGGAGTAAGATACTCAAAAAAAACATTTACAAACTCGTTGTCTTTTAATGCAAAAATTAAAGTAAGGAAATATGTTAGTACTATTCCTAAGAAATAAAGAAAAAAACCTTTAGTGCGATTTATAATGCTTTTGCTTTTATAGAGATAATACCCTAATAGCAAGTATCCGAGATATCCTGTAAAATAAACAAAATCGATTCGGGTATAAAATTTATTTAAATAAGGTAAATTAAATGAAAGAACTAAAATCCAAATTATCAAATAGTAACGAACCTCGTTTAGCTTTGTTGTTTTGATCCAAGAATTAATTATAGGTATAAAAAGATATAACCCTAAAATCATATAAACATACCAAAGGTGATATTCTGCTCCTGTTTTTAAAGTCTTAAAAAGCTCAATCCCAACTTCTACAAAAGACACATGTTGGATAGAATGATGAACAAAAAAATAGATTAAGCTCCATAGTAAAAAAGGATATACAATACGAGTAAATCTCTTGAATAAGAATTCTTTTAAACTATAATTTTTATTTAATAATAAAATTCCGGAAATCATTAAAAATAAAGGAACACAAAACCTTACCGACGAATTTAAAAATAATGCTTGATTCCAGTTTATATCTTTAAAAGAAGAGAAACTTGAAACATAAGGTACTGAAACATGAAGAATAATCACCCCAAAAATTGCAATAGCACGCAAGAGATCTATCCAATCTTTTCTGGCTTCTATACCACTTGCCATATTTTCGTTATTTCTATAATCTTCCATATTTTTTTTTATCATTGAAAGTAAGTTCCTTATCTCCCAAAATAAGTAAACCTATATCTTGTTTTTAATATTTTTGGAGTTCTAAAAGTTGCTATAAAAATAGAAAAATATCTGGACATTCCTTTTTTTAATGCTAATTGGTAAGCCAAATATTGTAAATTTATTTTTTCTCTTTCAGTTTTATTTAAAGTAACTTTCAGAGACCACTCATACAGCGATTGCCAAAGTAGTAATTGCCTTTGTTTGTATTTTTCGGAATAATTTACAATTTGTGTAATCCTGTTATCATCATGAACCCCTCTAATAGCAATAGCTTTGTCGATAATTCCAGTTTTCAGATAGTTTTGAAATGACAATTTTATGATAAAATCCGAATCTTGATGCACTCTCAAACTCTCATTAAATTTTAAACCTTTTAATGCAGATTTTCTAATCGTCAATGTATTCAGATGGAAAAATGTTCCGAAATGTTTTTGGGTCAATCCTAATAACCCATCAAAAATTTCTCTGCCTTCTGCAGTATAATTAACCGTTGTCAGTTCCGAATTAAACTTTTTTTCAAAAGCTTCTTTTCCTTTTTCCGTCAGAAACTCGGTACCTATTGCACCGAAAATTCCTTCTATTTTTACATTACTAAAAATTTCTTTTTCCACATCAAAACGATTCGGAAGGTAATAATCATCGGCATCTAAAAAAGCAATATAATCTCCTGTAGCTTTCTCTAATCCCAAATTTCTACTCGCTCCGGCTCCGTGGTTTCCTTGGTCTGGATGTTGAAAAACTTTTATTCGATTATTATTTTGGGATAAATTTTTACAAATTTCTAAAGAATTGTCCGGTGAACAGTCTTCTATTAAGAGAATTTCCGTCACTTCCTGAAACTGTAAAGCAGAAATAACCGCTTTTTCTAAAAACTTTTCGGCGTTGTAAACCGGAATGATGATGCTGATATTCATGGTTTGGTATTCAATCCTTCAAGGATTTGAAATCCTTGAAGGATTATTTAAGAGATTATTAATATTCAATAGTTAAGCTCTGAATTTCTTTATAGTCTAAACTTTCTTTATGATATAGATGAAAATCATCTTCATTTGGAAACAGTTCATGAACAAAACTTCGTTTTAATTTTGAAGGTTTATGAGAAAAAATACTCCCATAAGAACTCCAAGCATAATTGGATGCTGAATCCGAAAAGCTGTGTTTTACAGGGTTGTTATGAATGTAATGAATCATCTGTCTAAAATAAGCAATGTTGTCGATTTCTTTTCTTTCAAAATTCTTTTCAAATAAACTACCCGTTCTCTTATATCGTTTGTTAATCGCCTTTGCATAAGAATTGAATAGATGTCCGAATTGAAGATGCACATCAATTCTTTTTGGTATTTCTACCGTGTTGTAACTTAGTTTATTCATTTCAATATCATTTCTATTTTTAACATAGATTAAAAAATGAAAATGATTTCTAAGTAATACCCAAGCAATGGTATCACAAACTGGAGAAATGTATTGATCGTACTTTTTGAGGAAAAACACATAATTTTCATTTTCAAAAAAAATATCTTGACCATTATTGCCACGATTGTAGATGTGATAATATTTTCCCGGCTCTAAAAGTATTTTTTCCATTTTTTTTGTAATTTCTACTTGATGTAAAGATAATGTTTTATTATTTTCCAATCCTTCAAGGATTTGAAATCCTTGAAGGATTAAATTCTAATAAATACTCGAAAAGTCAAAATATATTATTTTTTATAATTTTAAAGTTAGTGTTTTTTTTGATTGTATTATCCAATCCTTCAAGGATTTGAAATCCTTGAAGGATTAAACATAGGCTCCCTATTATTCTCCGCCCACAAAGCTAATTGCAACAAATTCCAATGTTTTTTATCTTTATTTAAAAATTTTTGCGAAGCATTAAAATCGATATAATCAAAAACTTTTTGTGATTTATCTTTTAATAAAGAATTGGACAAATCTATCAAGCTTTTTTGTTCGAACCAATTTTCAACTGAAGAACCAAAGCCTTGTTTTCCACGGTTTCGGATAGAATCTGTCCAATAGTTTTGCATAACTTCTCTCAAGATAATTTTATCTTGTTCAGAATTAATTTTCAAACTATCCGGTAAAGAAATACAAAACTCTGCAAAATCTTTATCCAAGAAAGGTGTTCGCACTTCCAAAGAATTTGCCATCGCCATTCTGTCGGATTTCACCAGCATATTCCCGGGTACATATTTTTCCAAATCCACCCTCATAATATCGTTAAGAGAATTGGGATTTGAGGTAAAACTATACGGTTGTTGAAAAGAATTGGAAATCCCCAAAGTCTTTCTATCTTCCATATTCAAGAAATTTCTAACCTGATTTTGATGGAAATCCAAAATGTTTTTATATTTCAGATTTTGTTGGGTAACAAAAGAAGTAGGTTTTAGTTTTTGGTAAAGGTTTAGACCAAATTTAGCCACGATATTTCCATAAGAAAAATGATTTTTCATTTCATTTTCAACTTTATAAAAACTATACCCACCAAAAAGTTCATCTCCCACATCTCCTGCCAATACCACAGTGAGGTGTTTTTTGGCAGCTTCGCAAATTTTATATTGAGGGGTATAACTCATATCGGCAAAAGGTTCATCAAAAAATTTGGAAATTTTCTGTAAATCTTGAGCAATTTCGCCACGGTTTTCTTTTATTTCTATATGT
>JAFDZJ010000378.1 GCA_018266965.1 Bacteroidota bacterium | reverse complement strand
AATCCAAAATCAATAAAATTACTCATGTGGGTAAAGTCAATAAATAAATGGTGGAATAAAAAAGATCCTCAAAATAAATTGAGAACTTTTAAATACTTTAAAAAAAATTATTTTGTAATAGATTGTTTTTTCCAATCGGTTTTGAAATTACAATCTTTGTATCTTTTATCAATAGAGATAAAGACATGAGGTAACTCTGTGTTTATCCATTTTTCCACTACATTACCTTTCTTTTGGTTGAGTGCCATTTGTTTTATCCTATCAAAATCTGTAGCCAATTCCAACTTATGTGCTGGGATTACATCAATTACCTTTACTAGTGCTACTGCTTTTCTTTGGTTCAGGTCATCTTCAAAAACATCTGTCATATCGCCTTTGTTGAGTCCTGCAATGTGATAGCCTAAAGTAGGAGGAAGGCTAAGTTTTTCTATTTTGTCGCCACCTTCGTCTGCCATTATTCCCCCATTGAATTTCGTTCTTTTGTCATCGGAGTATTTGAAAGCAGCTTCTTTAAAAGAAATTTTTCCCTCTTCAATTTTTTGTTTTATTTTTTCTAATTCCTTTCTGGCTGTTTCTATTTCTTCCGCAGTTGGGACAGATTTTATCAATATGTGTTTGGCATCATATTTTTTTCCGGATTTTTTTATCAACTGTATGATATGGAAACCAAATTCGGATTCTATGGGATCGGAAATTTCTCCTTCTTGTAGGTTGAGGGCAGCCGCTTCAAAGGGTTTTACCATTTGTCCTTTGGAAATATTTTTTATAAGACCTCCATTGGCAGCACTTCCATCTTCGGAGTATATCCTGGCTTGGCTATCAAAAGTTTCTCCTGCCAGTATGTCTTGCTTTATTTTTTTTAATTTATCAATTATTTCTTGCTTGTGTTTGTCGGTAAGTGTAGGGTACATAGATATTTTGGCAAGTGTAACTTCATCTTTTACCTCTGGCAATTGGGATTGATAAGTTGCAAAAAAGTCGGTAACTTCGTTGGGTGTAATATCAACTTTATCGGTAATTCTTTGGTATTTTGCTTGGGTGTAATATTGGTCAATATCTATTTTTTCTATAGCATTTTTCATTTCGTAACTAGTACGGAAATTATATTTTTCCAACATTGTTTTTTCATCTGGAAATTGCAAAAGCATTTGGTTGTACTTGTCACCGGCTCTTTCTCGGATTGCACTATTTCTATTCTCAATCAAAGTGTCTTTTTTGGCTTCGGTTATCATGAGTTTTTGACTAAGTATTCTTTCCAGAAATTGACAACGGTCGGTAATTTTTTCCCCTTGCATTTTGGCATAGTTCAATTGTTCATCTACATCGGACTCCAATACTATTTCGTTTCCTACAACTGCTGCAATACCATCAACCATCTGTCCGGTTTGCAATTGTGCATTCATTTTTACGGAAAAAAGGAGAATTAATAATCCAAATAATGCAGTAATATTTATTTTTCGTTTCATATTTTTTTTATAGAATTGCAAATATATAATTTGGAGGACAAACAAGTCGCAATATATATTATAATTATTTCTTAAATTTTCAGTTTATTGTTAAAGTACCACATCAAAAGTCGTTAATTCTTTGAAATCATTAACTCTTTTCACAATATCTTTTTCAGTAATTTCCACCAATCTTTCAGTTCCGAATTTTTCTACCGTGAAAGATGCCATTGCAGATCCTGCTATAAGTGCTGCTTTCATATTTTCGAAGCTGAAATCTCCTTTTTTTGCCAAATATGAAACAAAGCCACCTGCGAAAGTATCTCCAGCACCTGTTGGATCAAAAACTTCTTCTAATGGAAGTGCAGGTATTGCAAATATTCTCCCTTTGTGAAATAATATTGCACCATGTTCTCCTTTTTTTATGATGACAAATTGTGGTCCCATTTCATGGATTTTTTTCGCAGCTTTTACCAAGGAATATTCTCCTGAAAGTTGTCTAGCTTCTTCATCATTTATAGAGATTACATCGGTTTTGGTTATCATCTCCATCAGTAAGTCCCAGGTGTGATCCATCCAAAAATTCATAGTATCTAGTACAACTAATTTTGGTCTTTTTTCCATTTTTTCTAATACGGACAATTGTACTGCAGGGTGTAGGTTACCTAGTAACAAGATTTCTGCATCTTGGGCAGAAGCAGGTATTTTTGGATCGAAATTTTCCAACACATTCAGTTCTGTTGCCAAAGTATCTCTGGAATTGAGGTCGTTGTGGTATCTACCACTCCAAAAAAAAGTTTTCCCTTCTTTTATCATTTCCACTCCATCAACATTTATTCCCTTGTCGGTCATCATATCTAGATATTCTTGTGGGAAATCCCCTCCGATTACAGATACCAAGTGTACAGGAATATTCATACTTGCGGCTGCTAATCCTATATAGGTTGCTGCACCACCAAGTATTTTATCTGTCTTTCCGAAAGGGGTTTCAATAGCGTCAAAAGCTACTGTACCTACTGCTATAAGTTTCATATTTTTTTGTATGTTTTTTTGTTAAATTTTATTATTTCCAATGAAAGGTGTCTATCAAATGTATAATATCTTTTTTTACATAATTAATTGCCGGTGCCAACGAGTCTGGTTTGGGTCTTGTATTGAAATATAAATTCCCGGTTACAAAATGCTTTGTGCTATCTGTGATATAAAATTGTATGTTGGAGGCACTTTGTCCTTTTAGTTCGTATAAATTACCATAGACTTTTTTTTCTGGATATTCAAAAAATTTGGTATCGATAGCACTGGCTTTTATGGTGTGTTGATAGACCATTTTCTCGGACTCTTTCACATGGAGTATGAAGTCATTTTTCACAGGAAAATAGGTGATGAACAATTTGGCTTTCATAGCTGGATAATCTATATAATACCAACATGGTTTTTTCGCATCGTGTACTTTGGAAAAATCGGAAATATCAAAACTATAATTACACGCTTCGAATTTTTGGTATTTAGGTTTTGGATATTCCAATCTCAACTCTCCATAAGGCTTTGGCTTGGTGTCATCGGAGCAGGAAACTACAAAACTGAACAGTAGTAAAAAGCAGATTTTTTTAAACATTTGGCAAAAATACATTTTTAATTGGACTGAAACATAGCTTATCCTAATATTTTCAATCTTTTTTTGGTGGTAACAGTCGAGTTTTTAAATATTTATCCAAAGGTTTGGGAAAGGAATATTTGGAAATTTCATTATTAGATATTATTTTAGATTGATACCATTCATTTATTTCTACAAATGTTTGTGCAGAGTCGATTTGTACTTCGTGTATAGTAATGCTTAATCTACGATGGGTAAGATTATGGTTGATTTTTTCTGAACTTATTATTTCCATTGCAAAATTTGCTGGTAAATCTGTCGGTAATTGAAATAATTTTTTCCAAATACCTTTATCATCTCTTTGCTCTATTAGTAATTGTTGTCCATGATGAATGAAATAATATTCCAATTCTTCATTTATTATTTTTGTCTTTTTCGATTTTACAGGATAAGAATGTATTTTATCGGATAAAAAAGCGATACAGTCATTGCTAAATGGACAATCTTTGCAATTAGGATTCTTTACCTTGCACACAGTAGCTCCTAAATCCATCATAGCTTGGTTGAATTTTCCAGATTCCTCAATAGGCATCAATTTTGTTGCTAATGAGGCGAAATACTGAAAGGAATTGTGGTTGGAAATATCAAAACCATCTCCTAATAATCTGGAAAGCACCCGATAAAAATTTCCATCTATGGAAGGGTAGTTTTCTCCATAACAAATACTACAAATAGCAGCAGCGGTATATTTGCCAATTCCTGGAAGTAGCAAAATTTCGGAGTAGTTTTTCGGAAAGATTCCTTTGTATTTTTCTACAATGATAACAGAAGTCTTATGAAGATTAATCGCTCGTGAATAATATCCCAGTCCTTTCCAATAGAGTAAAACCTCATCTACATCTGCTTTGTACAGACATTCTACAGTTGGAAATCTTTCTATGAAATTATGATAATGAGTCATTCCCTTCTCTATGCGAGTTTGTTGAAAAATTATTTCACAAATCCATATTTTGTAAGGATCTTTGGTCTTTCTGAAAGGTAAATCTCGCCCATTAATATTGTACCAATATAATAATTTTTGACCAAGATGTAGAAAATCAGGTATTTGTTTTTTAGTTTTCAAAAATAAGTTTTATATTTGCACACCAAAATTATAAATAAAAAAAGGAAATGACAAAGGCAGAATTGGTAAATATTATCTCCAATAAATTAGGAACAGAAAAGAATGAAACTCAAAAAGTTATAGAAGCTTTTATGCAAGAGATTAGAACATCTATGTATGATGGGGACAATGTGTATCTTAGAGGATTTGGTTCATTTATTATCAAGACTAGAGCAGCCAAAACGGGAAGAAATATCTCCAAAAATACTGCAATTGAAATACCGGCACACAATATTCCGGCTTTCAAACCATCAAAATCTTTTGTGGAAAAAGTAAAAACAAGAGTAGAAGTAAAATAAAACAGAATATTAACTTTTTAAAACTATAAAATTATGCCAAGCGGTAAAAAAAGAAAAAGACACAAGGTAGCGACTCATAAAAGAAAAAAAAGAAGAAGAGCTAACAGACATAAGAAAAAATAATTTTTTCTAAAATCCATAAAAAATATAGTTGATGTAAGTTTTTTGTAAATTTCATTAACTATATTTTTGTTTGTTTTCTATCCATAGTGATAGAATATTTATTATTTATTAACAAATTTTTCTTTGAGACCCAAAGGAAAAGCCTAAAAAATGAGCAATGAAGAAAGAATTGATTATTTCTCATGAAGACGAAAGTACAAAAATTGCCCTTTTGGAAGATGGCAGACTTTTCGAACTCCATGAGGAAGAAGACCAAAACGATTTTGTAGTCGGCGATTTGTTTTTAGGTAAAGTAAAAAAATTGGCACCCAACCTCAATGCAGCATTTGTCAATATAGGATATGACAAAGACGCATTTCTTCACTATCAGGATCTTGGACCGGATTTCTTAAGCTATCAGAAATTTATAAAAGATACTTTTAGTAAAAAACAACAGACCACAGGTCTTAAAAATTTCGACCTTCAAAAAGAAATTGACAAAAATGGTACAATAGACAAGGTTCTGTCCAAAGAAGATGTTGTGCTATTGCAAATTACCAAGGAACCTATCTCTACAAAAGGACCAAGGATTTCTACCCAAATCTCTCTTACTGGAAGATTTTTGGTGCTTATACCTTTTGATAACAAAGTTTCTATATCCAAAAAAATTGCTAATCCCGAAGAAAAAAATAGACTTCGTACACTAATCGAAAGCATAAAACCCGAAGGATTTGGAGTAATTATACGGACTGTAGCCGAAGGAAAAAAAGTTGCAGAATTGCATAATGATATGAATTCCTTGATTGATAAATGGGAAATTGCATTCAAAAATATTCAAAAGAATAAAGTACCCTCCAAAGTTCTTAGCGAAGAAGATAAGGCTTCTGCAATACTAAGAGACAATTTCAATGCAGATTTTGTAAGTATTATTTGCGATGACGAGCAACTCACAAACGATATGAGTAATTATATAGAATTAATTGCTCCTGAAAGAAAAAATATTGTTCAGTTTTATGATTCGCATATACCACTATTGGAGTACTATAATGTGGAAAAACAACTGAAACAAAGCTTTGGCAAACATGTCAATATTCCCTCTTCCAAAGGTGCTTATCTAGTTATAGAACATACGGAAGCTTTGCATGTTGTTGATGTTAATTCCGGTCCTAATATCAACTCGGCAACCAACAAAGAACACGCTCTTTTTGTGAATAAAATGGCTGCCACCGAAATAGCTAGACAATTGAGATTGCGAGATATGGGAGGGATTATAGTTATAGATTTTATCGACATGACTAACCCCGACCATAGAAGAGAACTACACGAGCATTTCAAAAATGAAATGGACAAAGACAAAGCCAAACACAAAATTTTACCTCCTAGTAAATTTGGGCTTATACAAATGACTAGGCAAAGAGTACGACCAGAAAAATACATAGAAACAAAAGAAGAAAACCCTAACGCCGATGGTGAAATCCTAGCACCAATAGTGGTAGTAGAAAAAATGGGTGAGAAAATAAGAAATATCCTTACTGTAGAAAAAGGGAAATTATTTCTACATGTACACCCTTTTGTTCAGGCGTTTCTTACCAAAGGTTTTTATAGTATTCAGATGAAATGGTTTTTCAAATACAAAAAATGGGTGACCATTATTCCAAGAGATAGCTACAAATACTTGGAATACAAACTTTACAATGCCAACAAAGAAGAGCTGATGAGCGATTCGAACTAAAAAAAATGCCGTTACTAGATTTTAGTAACGGTTTTTTTTGTAATCTAGATTCTATGAAATGTATGTAGTTTTTGTATTCGAACTTATAAAATTTTGTATTCGGACAACTTAAGCAGAAGGTTTTTCAGTGAATTCAACCATTTAGCTTATTAAAATCTCTCACATATTTTCTTTAAAATTCTATTGATTGGGAATAGAATTCTTTTGTTTCTTCTATTAAATTTTTCATTTCGTTTAGGGTAAAAATTTCCAAGAATTTTTTTCTAAATTCTTTGAAATGTGGTACTCCTCGAAAATAGTTACTGTAATGTTGTCGCATTTCTATCAGTCCCAATCTTTCTCCCTTCCATTCGGCACTCCATTCTGCGTGTTGTTGTACTGCCAATAGTCTATCTTCTATGGTTGGTGGATTTATTTTTTCGCCTGTTTGGAAAAAATGTTTAATCTCTTTGAAAATCCAAGGATACCCTATAGCGGCTCTGCCAATCATTATACCATCACAATTGTATTTGTTTTTGTATTCCAAAGCTTTTTCTGGTGAATCGATATCGCCATTTCCAAAAATTGGTATTTCGATATTTGGATTGTTTTTTATTCTGGAAATATGTTCCCAATCTGCCTCTCCCTTGTACATTTGTGCTCTTGTTCTGGCGTGTATGGTAAGTGCTTTTATTCCTGTTTCTTGTAGCCTTTCTGCAACTTGGTCTATATTGATGGAGGTAGAGTCCCAGCCTAGTCTAGTTTTTACGGTTACTGGCAAATGGGTAGAATTGACAACCGCTTTGGTAAGTTTTACCATGAGGTCTATATCTTTTAACACTCCGGCTCCAGCACCTTTGCACACAACTTTTTTTACAGGACAGCCAAAGTTGATGTCCACCAAATCTGGTTGCACTGTTTCTACTATCCTGGCAGACATTGCCATAGCCTCTTCGTCGCCACCAAAAATTTGTATTCCTACTGGTCTTTCGTAATCGAAGATATCCAATTTTTTTCTACTTTTCATGGCATCTCTTATGAGTCCTTCTGATGAAATAAATTCGGAATACATGAGGTCTGCTCCGTGCATTTTGCATAGCCTACGAAAAGGAGGGTCGCTAACATCTTCCATTGGAGCGAGTAGAAGTGGGAAATCTGGGAGGGATATATTTGCAATTTTTACCATATTGTTATGTAAATCTTTTTTCAAAAAAATATCTTGACAAATTAAGAGCCTGTTTAAATTTTATCGAAATATTTATTTTTAAGCATTCTTGAACTTCTTATCTATTTTTTTGTGTTCTTTTCAGCGTATTTTCTATTTTAACTTCTTGTTTTAGCCCGCTAAAACTT
>JAFDZJ010000377.1 GCA_018266965.1 Bacteroidota bacterium | reverse complement strand
TTGAGTTTTACCTCTATTTTAGCTTTTTCTAATCCTAGTTTTTTCAATAAATTCTCTAATTTTTCAACAAATATTACTGCGGCAGATTTTCTATTTTTGGATAATTCTTGAGAAAGAGAATTCAAGCTTTCATTACAATTTTCTAATTTGTTTTTTAAACTGATAATTTGCTCTTGTAATCCTTCGAAATTGTTTTGTTCGGCACTTAATCTGTCCCGAATATCTATTAACTCCTCAACAGTAGATACCCTATGTTTTTGTATAAGGTTGTTGATGTGGTTGATTTTTTCGCTTAATTGCAAAAGTAGTTCTGGACTTATTTCTATTTTTTCAGCTTTATTTTGCAACTCGAAAAGTAAGTCTTTTAGCTCCAAAAATATAGTTTCCATTCTGTGTTCGGACTCCGAGAATTGATGGGAAAGTTCGGCTGTTTTGGCGAGTCTGTTTTTTATTTCTAATAGGGAATCTATCACACCCACTTCGTCTTGGTCGGTTCTAGTAAATATTGCCTTCAAGTTTTCAGATATGATTTCTGCATTTTCGTACAAAGACATTTGGTTTTCTAGGTTTTCCAAATCTAGATTGTCCAAATCGGCTTGTTGCAACTCGTCCAATAGATATTTTTTATATTCGGCCTCATTGTTCCCATCTTGCAACATTTTTTCTTTTTGTGCTATTTGTTTTTTCAATTCTTGGTATTGCAAAAACTCCGATTGATAGTTGGAAATAGCTCCCTTGTTGTTGCAGAGTCCATCAATCATTTCAAATTTAAATTTTTCTGTAAACAGATTGGAAGTTTCAAATTGAGAATGGATATCCACCAATTGTTCGGACAATTTTTTCAACACTTCTAATGTTGTTGGTACATCGTTTACAAATGCTCTGGATTTTCCGTTGGGCAGAATTTCTCTTCGGATAATGGTTGTAATTTCAAAGTCCAAATCATTATCATCAAAAAATATTTTCAAGTTTTCATTTAACAAAAATTCTCCTTCTACAATACTTTTAGCATCATTATTTTGCATGGATTTGGCATCTGCTCTTTCTCCCATTAGTAGTCGGAGTGCTCCTAGTATGATGGATTTTCCAGCACCCGTTTCGCCTGTTATTACCTGAAGCCCACTATTCAATTGTATTTCTAATGAGTCAATAAGTGCAAAGTTTTGTATAAAAATTCTTGATAGCATAAAAATAAATTAAGCCTTACCACGATAAGGCTTTACAAAAATATTAGGTTTTTATAGATTGTACAACTAGTTGTAGGGTTATTTCCATTTGTCCCATTTGGAATCGGTGAATTTTGGTGCAAACTGCATCATCAATTGTTTTAGTTCTCCCATGTTGACAGCCCCATTGTTGTTGGAGTCGAAGATGTTAAATATTTCATCGCTTTTTGCTTCTATAAATAGATTGATGGGATAGCTTTGCTGAAAGTTGTTTTCGTACAATTTCAGTTTCATTAGTTGATCGGCTATAATCTTTTTTGCTTGGGAAGGGTCTTGGTTATACAAATTGTCCAATCCTGCTCTGTGGTAGGAATAAAACATATTTCGGAACGAGTCATAGTTGGGATTGATAATTTCTCCAATCAAACTTCCTCTGGATTTTGGACCATCGGTAGTTGCCCAATTTTCGTAATTTCTGTTTTGAGAATTTTGAGCTATTTGTTGTGCTTTACCAAACCATTGGCTTCCTCCTTTGTCCTGGAAAGAGTCGGCATCATATCCAATTACCAAATAGATGTAGAAAGAAATAACATCGATGAGGTTTTTTCCGGAAAATTGTCTTTCGTTGAAGATTAAATTTTCGTTTTCTATATATTCAAATGAAAATTTGGTGTCGTTTAAGTTTAAAATTGGCGACTCATAAGTGGTGCCAAATACAGGTCTTACAGATTGTACTACAATACTTCCTTTGTAGCTATTACTATTTCTCTCGGTAATGACAATTGCAAAATTGCATTTTATTTTTTCGAAATTTTGAAGTTTTTTCCCTGTCCAACTGGTGTTGTTGATAAAGTCTTTCAGGCTTTTTTCTAGGCTTTTATAGACCTGTTGGTTGCTTCCACCCATCACTTGCGAGTTTACCTGTACCTGTGCCAACAGCTCTTGTGCAAACGCCAAATTGGAGAAATAAAATATAGAGAAAATGAGTATTATTTTTTTCATGACAGCAAATTTATTAAACGAAGAAATCTGTTATTTAGTGTGTAGCATATTTTCTACGGCATCCAAAATGTCTTTTGCTACTTCATTTTTCGATTTCAAATTATATTCTGTAACTGTGGTTTTGGAAATTATTTTTATTTTGTTAGTGTCTTTTTTGAAACCAGCTCCATTGTCCCTCAATGAATTTAGAACAATGAAATCCAAGTTTTTTTTAGCTAATTTTAATTTAGCATTTTCTTCTTCATTTTGAGTTTCCAATGCAAAACCTACCAACAGTTGTTTTGTTTTGTTTTCTCCCATTGTTTTTAGGATGTCCGGATTTTTCACCAATTCTAAAATCAGGGAATCGTCATTTTTTTTAATTTTTTCTTCTGCAACTTCTTTTGGAGCATAGTCTGCAACCGCAGCACTTGCAATGGCTATATCCATATTCTGGAAATGTTCCATCACTTTGTTTAGCATTTCTTTTGCTGAAGTTATTCGGATAATTTTCACATTCGGATTTTGGATGTCCAAAGTTGTTGGTCCTGTTATTAGTAGGACTTTTGCACCTCTTTTGGCGGATTCTTCTGCTAGTGCAAATCCCATTTTCCCAGAAGAATGATTTCCAATAAATCTAACTGGATCTATTGCTTCATAGGTCGGTCCAGCTGTAATCAGTACTTTTTTATTGTCTAATGATTTTTTGTAAGCTGTATCAAAATGATTATTCAAAGTATTCAAAATATTTTCTGGTTCTGCCATTCTACCTTGACCAATTAGTCCACTTGCCAATTCGCCATTTTCTGCAGGAATAATATGGTGTCCGTACTCTTTTGCTTTTTGTATATTCAGTTTTGTTGAAGGATGTTGGTACATATCCAAATCCATTGCGGGGGCTATAAAAACAGGGCATTTTGCGGAGAGATAGGTAGCGATAACTAGATTATCACAAATTCCATTGACCATTTTGGCTAATGTGTTTGCAGTACATGGAGCAACGACAATAGCATCTGCCCAAAGTGCCATTTCCACATGAGAATTCCACTCGCCATTTGGGCCGTAAAAATCGGAAAAAACAGGTTTTTTGGAAAGCGTTGCCAATGTAAGTTTGGAGACAAATTGCTCGGCATCCGGAGTGAGAATAACTTGTGTTTCTCCACCTTGTTTGATGATGTTTCTGATCAAATAATTAATCTTATAGGCAGCAATGCCTCCGGAGATTAATACTAGAATTTTTTTTCCTGAAATACCCATTGATTTTTTTAATTGTACGAATTTACACATTTTTTTGAATGTCATTTCCATAAAAAATCCGAAAAAACAAAGTTTCTCGGATTATATTTTTTGTAAACCAGTAAGTTTATCAATTTTGTTCTTCAGTTTTTCTGAAATAGACTTCGTTGTCCAACCATTCTTTTAATGCAATAGAAGTAGGTTTTGGAAGTCTTTCGTAATGCTTAGAAATTTCTATTTGCTCTCTATTTTCAAAAACTTCTTCTAGTGTGGAGTTGTGTACTGCAAATTCGTCTAGTTTTGCATGTAGTTCCGAACGGATTTCAGCGTTTATTTGTTCCGCTCTTTTTCCCATGATTACAATAGCCTCATAGATTGAACCAACTTTTTCTTCAATTTTAT
Organism: Bacteroidota bacterium; assembly: GCA_018266965.1. Taxonomy (GTDB): domain Bacteria; phylum Bacteroidota; class Bacteroidia; order Flavobacteriales; family Weeksellaceae; genus Amniculibacterium. The sequence continues at coordinate 9,737 of JAFDZJ010000377.1, read as the reverse complement.
TTCTATCGTAAGTTATAGTGCTTAGTTCTGCTTTTGTATCCTTTATACTCATTGTTGTACAATATTTAAGATTGCAAAGTTAGTAATAATTATTTAATTGGCAAACTAATAGCTGGTGCAGGAGTGGCAACCTTTGCACTGTCCCTCAATGTTTGTTTTGCTCTTTTTTCGGCATCTATTTGTTTGGACAGTTGTTCTTCGGTTTTTTGTTTTGCAGCTTCGTGCTCAGCTATTTTCTTTTGTTTTTCGGTAAGTGCTGCTTTTCTTTTTTCGATATCTTTTTGCAATAATGCAAATCTCTCGGATTCTTTTTCTAGCTTAGCTTTTAGGTCGGTTGCGGTTTTACTCAACTCTGTATTTGGATATTCCAACATTACAGTTTTTGTAAATGCAGTTGCACTTTTTATTCTCTCCTCCTTCAAATCGAATATAGAATTATTTGCCAATTCATATTGAGATTTCATGATGTAATCATAGATTTGAGGTCTAAGTTTTGTACTAGGAAAATCGTCTAACACATTTTCAAAAGTAACAGTGGCTGCCTTATATTCTCCCATTTTGTAGTATTGCTTGGCATTTTCAAAAGCCTTGAATTCTAATTTATAGGACAACTCATCAATCAGGGTATTGATGTTTTTAGATTTTTCGGAATTGGGGTAGGTATTCAAGAAATCTTGCAATTCATTGATGGCAGATTTGGTGCTGGATTGGTCTAAGTTGTAATCCATACTTCCTTGGTAATAGCAAAGAGCAGACATATAAGCGGACTCTTCCTTTCTATTGTCTTTCGGGAAATTGACTGCAAAACTTTTGAATTGTGCACCTGCTACTCGGTAAGCTTTGTCATAGTAATTGGCATATGCTTGGTTGTAGAGAACATTGGGGTAATCATCTGTTCCTGCTACCAAATTGGAAAGTCTATCATATAGAGAAAGAGCATCTCTCCACTTTTTTTTAGCAAACTTTTCATTGGCAACTTTCAATATGAAATTTTTGTCGGCACTTTTCATTGCTTTTTCTTGATCCCTACTACAAGCAACAAGAGTAAAGGCGGCAAAGACAATCATTATGTATTTTTTCATAATTTTTCTAAGAAAGATATTTTATAATTATTTTTTTAAAATCAATTTGCAAAAATATACTTTTTTTTTGCCTGATTGATTTTTTTTAGGATATTTAACTAATTTTGTGATTGATGGTAACCCAAAGTTGCAAAAACAGTAAGTAGAATACTTGCTGTAACTTTCTTTTCGGACTCTCGCAGATAGTATTCTTCATTATTGCTTGGGACATATTGTTTGTAGAAATTTTTATTTCTTATAACAAACAATGCAGAACCGAGTATCAGTGTTAATATGTCCTCTGGTTTTGGGGTAAAGGTAAATACACCAGTAGCAACGCCTTTTTGTATCACTTCTTCTATGGAGGAAACAGCTGCTTTATAAAAATAGGTAAGTTCGGATTTCAAAGCATCTCCTGCACGGAGTTCCTGGGTTACATATCCATGAAAATAACTGTATTTGAAAAGTTGTTTTATAATGAATTTTATAATCTCTTTCATCTGCATTTCTGGATTTCCATTTTTTATAATCTCAGAAAATTCCGCAAAATTTTGTCTTGTTTTACTCACTCTCAATTGATAGAGACTTCCCATCATTTTCTCTTTTGACCCAAAATAGTAGGAAATCATTGCTACATTTACCTTTGCTTTGTTGCAAATATCTCTTACCGAAGTCCCATTGAAACCTCTTTGAGCAATGAGTTCTTCTGCAACTTCTAATATCGCTATCTGTTTGGCAGACAATTTTGTTTCCATTTATTTACTTTTTGTAAAAGTAAACATTTTCATAATAATCACAATATTTTGCAACTATATTCTTTGTTTTTTTATATTTTTGGGTATGTCTTTTTTCAATTTTCATCATCACAACATTCAGGAAAAAAATGGCATTTACAATGTCGATTTCCAAGATGTGTATCTAGGAAATACCTTTTCTATTGGACTTCACCCAAAAGATATTACCAAACATTGGAAAGATAATTTTGAAATTATAAAAAACAATTCTCTTCTTCCAAATTGTCTAGCAATAGGAGAGTGTGGATTGGACAAAAGACTAATTGCAAATTTGGACTTGCAAACAAAAGTTTTTCGAGAACATATTTTTTGGGCAAATGAAATACAAAAACCCATTATTATACATTGTGTAAGGAGTTATTCCGAATTGTTTAGTTTGAAAAAAGAAGCTGCTGTTCCTATGATAATTCATGGATTCAACAAAAATATTCAACTTGCCAGCGATTGTATTTCCAAAGGTTTCTATCTTAGTTTTGGAAAAGCGACTCTACTAACACTATCTTTGCAAAATACATTGAAAGAACTTCCGTTGGATAAAATATTTTTAGAAACCGATACTAGCGATTTTGAGATTGAAGAACTTTATCAAAAAGTTGCCCAACTAAAGAATATTTCTTTGAAAAACCTAGAACTACAACTTTTAGAAAACCTACAAACTATTATTAATAAATGACAAATACCGACTGGCTGGAAAGAACCGAGCTATTGATACAAAAAGAAGGACTAGAAAAGTTGATGCAATCAAATGTTTTGGTTGTGGGAATGGGTGGTGTTGGAGCTTTTGTAGCGGAGTTTTTGACTAGGGCAGGAGTCGGAAACCTGACGATAGTTGATGGAGATTGTGTGGACAAAACTAATATCAATCGACAGTTACCTGCAACCCATAGCAGTATTGGACTTGCAAAAGTAGATATCATGAAGAATAGAATTTTGGACATCAATCCCGAGATAAATTTAACTTCAATCCAAAAATTTTTGAACCCAGAAGACATGACTAGTATTTTGGACAATAAAAATTATGATTTTGTGGTCGATTGTATTGATAGTGTTCTTCCGAAACTAATGCTCATAAAATCGTGCAAAAAAAGAAAAATAAAAATAATTTCAGCAATGGGAGCCGGTGGAAAGATTGATCCCAGCCAAGTAATGGTAAGGGATATTAGCAAAACCAACAATTGCTTCCTTGCAAAACAAATAAGAAAAAGACTAAAAAGAGAATTTGGTATTACAAAAGGGGTGAAATGTGTTTTTTCTACTGAATTACAAAAAGAAAACAGTCTGCAATTAACAGATGGAACCCAGTTTAAAAAATCTTATTACGGAACTATTAGTTTTATGCCAGCGTTATTTGGACTTTATGCTGCTGCAGAAGTCGTTAATTTTCTTATAAAAAAATGATGGACAACAACACTTACCCCAAAAAAGAAAAATTAAAACAAAAAAATGAACTCAATTCGGTTTTTCAAAATGGTAAATGGAAAACCCATAAAGACTTAAGAGTAGTTTTTTTGAAAAATGACATTGACGCTGCAAATGCAAAATTTGGCGTTTCTGTTTCTAAAAAATTTTTCAAAAAAGCAGTGGACAGAAACCGAATAAAAAGATTGCTCCGAGAGTGTTATCGACTCAACAAAACTACTTACCACGACAGTTTTGGCAAAGGTACTCTTGCCATGTTATTTTGGGTGTCAAAAGATTTGCCAAAACAATACAGTGAGGTGGAAATACAGTTTTTAAATCTTTGTAAAAAAATAAAGAATACATGAAAAAACTTCGACATAAATGCCGAAGTTAGTTTTTTAAAATTTTTTGTAGAGTTTGACTAATTTACCGAAGCGGTATTAGTATTCTCATCAGTATTTTCTTCGTCCAAAATTCTTTTGGCAAATCTGTATTTTTGTCCCCAATATTTATCGGTGTTCAAAGTAGAAACCATAACTCCTTGCGAAGTAGAAGCGTGGATAAATTTCACATCGCCATCGGTAACATCATACACTATCCCAACATGAGAAATCCTACTTCCTTTGGAAAAAAATAACAAGTCTCCTTTTTGTAATTCTTCCTTATTCACTGTATAACCTTCATGAGCTTGAGATGCTGCAACTCTTGGCAAATTAAGTCCTGCAACAGCACCAAAAACCGATAGTACAAAAGCCGAACAATCTATTCCTCTTCTAGTAGTTCCTCCAAATCTATATGGAGTTCCTAGGTAGGTTTCTGCCTCTGTTAGCAAACCATCTATTAATTTGGAATGTCTAATAGCTCTTTCTATCGCACCTCTGTTGGAAGTATTTTTGTTATTAGCAAGCGTGTTGTTTTGGTTGATGGAAGTAAAACTACTGATGAGTTCTTTTTTATTTCTTTCGATTTGCTTGTCAGAAATTGCAAGAGTAGTATTGTCTTTGGTATATTCTTTGTTATAAATTGTTGGCTTGGCAACGACAAAATCGGTAGCACAAGATTGCATAGATAATGCAGACACGATAAGTGTGAGGCAAAATACAAGTCCTTTCTTCATATAGAGATGATTATCTGTTGGGTTAATATTTATTTCAAAAGCACAGCAAAGATATAGATATGCTCAAAGAGAGGTTATGATATTTGTTAGCCAAAAGGGTTTTTTAACATATTTTAACATAATTGAAATGTTTTTAATATTCTCTACCACTCGCAACCACCACAAAATGGTAAATTGTTTGAAAAAAAAATTAAGATTTATTAACATTTAGGATTCTGCACAAATAAAAGTGGTTGCTACGATGTTGTAACAACCATTTTTTTGGCTAGATTTTTATTAAAATAATAAAAATAGTAAAGAAAAATTATCTGAAAAAAACGCAGAATATGTTATTCAATAGGAATATTATATGCTTTCAATTTAAAAAGTCTGCTTTGTTTTCATAAAGCAGACAAACGACTTTCTACTTTATATACTTTCTTAATTTTATTAGGAGGAAAATCTAAATCATTTATTAATTTAGAATCATCAATGACTTCAATTTTATAATCTTTTTTATTTTTCAATAATTTTTGAAACTGTAAAAAGGTAACTTTTTTATCGTTTATGATAAAACCATAAGAATCAATTTGATTGTCCATGTTTTTATTAATTCTCATATTACGGGCGAAATAATCGTAAGGCTGATTATAATCTATAATTACTTTTCTATCCTCAATTTTATAGTTTTTATTAGTTTGAGAAGTACAGCTTGTAATAACCATTAGTATTGTAAAGTATATTATTATTCGCATGAGTTATAGTTGTTTTAATATCAAATATGAACCTTTTCCAGTGTAAGAAGATGTGATTAAAATAGGTTGAATTTTACACCAACGAATGCAAAACCATTTCTTTTGCTAAATTACAAAATTAGTAATAGGAAATAGTTTTTGCGAATAATTTATCAAAAATTTCAAGCAATAACTAAAATTCCACATTTTTATAAAGCTGTCTGGTCAAGCTGTAGTTTTTTTATTTGTAAAGTTGAAGTTCAATGAAATTGTTATAATGTTTGAAAAATTTTCTATCTCCTTCTTCTTTATTTCGGATTAAATCTTGTTTTGTAAGAGGGCTTTTTGTGTTAGAATCATAAAATATAGTATCGGACATTTCAGATGAGGCGTGAATTAGTTTTATATTTTTTGCAGGATCTTTTTTGTATTCATTCCAAAGCTTATTGAATTTCTCTTCAGTAACAACTATTTCCTTTGATTTGTTCAAATAAGTTGTATGAAATTGTTTTTTGATTCCTATTATATTAAAAGCATGATCTCCTTTTTCGTCTTCTATATTAAGAATTAAACCAGGTAATCCAGAAAATTTATATGGACCATCTTGAATTTGAATATCATCAGTGAACCAAGCCGTCCAATTCTTTCCCACAAAGTTTGTTGTAGCTTTTTGAACTTTCAGTCCTTCAATAGTTTTAGTTTCAGGAAGAATTACCCAATTCATTTTTTTATTTTCTTTTATCGACAGATCCAAAGCATTAAATGATGTGTGAAATATTGTTTCATGATTTGGATATTTTTTTGATACTAAAAAATTTGCTTGACTTTTTTTTATTTTTCTTGCATCCAAAATGATAGTCCCTGTTTTTCTACCTTGCTCAAATTGGGCATTAAAAATTGAATCTCTATCTAACAATAATTGACTATAAAAAATTGAACCATCTTTGGTTACATCTAAATTCATTATTTCTTTTAATACAATTTCTTTGTTCAATGAATCGGGTTTAAAAGTGTATTCGTAAATAAACCTTTGATTTTGTGCATTTGATTGTAAATAAAATATGAAGGCAAATAAAATAGAAATTTGTTTTATCATTTTGTGAAATTTTGACGAGTGATAATTTTAATATTGATAATCACAAACAGTTGTAATTTTCTATTTTTTAACTATTTGATTAGCTAAAATAGTAAAAATTTATTTTGATGACATATAAAAATATCACTTTCCAAAATGAGAAGAGAAAAAATAGTACATAAACTGAGATTTCAGAAAAATTAGAAGTTTCGCAAAACCTGTAAACAATACAAAAAAGTGGTTGCTACGATGTTGTAACAACCACTTTTTTTGGTTAAATATTTTATATGAAAATTTAGTTTTTAAAATTTAACATCAAAACCTATATAAAAATTGGCAGGCATTATTGGTGCATAAATCATGCTGCTATCAAAATAATTGCCAAATGGGTTTTTAACATCAACAATAGGAGCTTTTTGTTCGTAACTTGTAAGGTTTTCTCCACCGAAATATGCTCTTATTTTTTTGTTGAATTGATATGCAATTTGTGCATTAATAGTTATATATTCCTTGGAAAATGGAGGCAATTGAAAAGCCAAAGGATTAGTAGTTGTATCTGGCAATCTTTGTTTGCCTACGAATTGCACAGTTGTGTCAAATGACCAAAAAGCATCGTTTGTATTTTTGTTGGTAGCATAGGCTACATTGAAAAACCCTCTGTTTTTTGCCATAAAAGGAATTTCTTTTCTTCCGGAAATATAGTCTGCTTCTACATCATAATACTTGTACGCTACACGGAAATCCAAATTTTTGACTGGTGAAAAATCTAACTGTGCCTGAAATGAGTTGGCAAAAGATTTTCCATTGAGATTATATAGCATTATTTTTTGTGGATTGTCCAAATCTACCAATACCTGATTTTGGAAATCTGTACGGAAAAAATCCGCCACCAAAGTTGCTTTTCTGTTAAATAATTTAAACTCTTGTTGGAGACTTGCCCCATAATTCCAAGCTATTTCGGGTTTTAGACCATAGATGTTTCCACCATTATTCATGATTTCTAACACTCTGTTAGATGCAAAATAGTGTTGGTTTTCTGCTAAAACATTGGCGGTACGAAATCCTTTCCCTGCCGACAATCTGAGAATAGTTGTGGGCAAGATATCATATTTGAAATTCAATCTAGGCGAAACCTGTGTTCCTGCTAGATTGTGAAAGTCGGTTCTTACTCCTGCTACCAAAGTGTATTTGTCTCCTGTAAGTGTGTATTCTGCAAATACTCCTGGTGCCGTTTCCGTCCTTTTGAAGAGTTGAGCAAGGTAATTTTCATCATACACATCTAACAAGAAACTTGCTCCCACTTTGTATTTGTTGTTGGTATTGGCAATAATGCTTTCAAAAATTAAATTAGAAAAATAAGTTTTTTGGTTTCCGTTATAATTTCTTGCTCCATAAAAACTATCTTGTTGGTGATAGGTAAATTGGTTCATCCAGCCAATACTTTGGTAGGGTTTTCCTGGGAAAACAAATCCTGTCTTATTCCAAACCTGAAATCTTTGTGTATCTATTCCAACTCCATACGCCGATTGCATATTTTGTGGCAACTGCCAGTTGTAGTCCATTTGTCCGGCTTTTCTATTATCTTTTAGAAAATTTATTCCGAAATGCGAACCAAGTCCGGAATGTCCCAAGTCATTATAATTCAACAAATAAGCTGCGTTCAGTTGGTTTCCTTTTGGTCTGTCCAAAAAACCATCTTTGTTGTCGTCTATATTTCCGAAAGTTCCATTTCCGTGTAACAAAATACTTTGGTCCCAATGGTCATCAATAGATGAGGTTTGGGTAAGGTTCAGTTCTGTCCTTCCTTGGAAATCAGCAAATATATTGAGATTGGTTTCTGGGTTTTTGTTAAATTTCAGCAATTCTGTATTTATTTGCCCTGTAATTCCTTCATAACCACTGGTTACGGTACTTCCTCCTTTGGTAAGTTGTATTCCTCCAATCCATCTTCCGGGAATAAAGTTTAATCCGTAAGCCGAAGCAAGACCTCGTATTTCGGGCATCAATTCTTTGGTGAGTGCGGTATATTTTTGGTCCAAACCTAGCATTTTTAATTGTTTGGCACCTGTAACAGCGTTGGCAAAAGACACATCAACAGTTGCATTGGTTTCAAAGCTTTCGGAAAGATTACAACAAGCCGCTTTCAACAATTCTTTTTGGTCTATTTTGAAGGTAAGGTCTGCAGATTTCCTGCTAAGAGCGGTTGATTGTTGTGCTTTGGTAATGGTTACTCCTTCTATTGTTTTATCTTTTATTTTTTCGTGATTGTGTCCTGCATGTTCATCTTCTTCTTTTGGGGCTTCTTGTTTGTTGATAGTTACAGAAGGTTGTACTTCTGTGCTTTCTGCTGCTACAACAGAAGCTGTATTTTTTTGTGGAGGTGTTTCGGCTCTGTCATAATGGCAACAACCAGAAAGTTTTTCATAAACTTCATCTTTTGCCTTGTACTTTTCGTTGTCGTGTCCTACTTCGGCAATTTTTTCTAGGATTTTATCTACGGAAGATTTTGTAGCATCAAAAGAAATATTGAGCATCTTGGATTCGTCATTCCATTCAGCGGTAGTTGCACCATATTTTTTTGCAGTCTTTTCTATTCTTTCTTTACACATTCCACAATCTCCATTTACCCAAACTTCGGTTTTGGTAGTTTGAGCTTTTACAATAGAGATGAAAGAAATTAGGAATAATAATATTGTTTTTTGTATTGTGTTCATGTTTAATAAATTATTGTATTTAGTATAACTATTATCCAGAAAATTGGACAGTAGTTACATTGTTGTTTGCTTAAAGTTGTTTTAAGCTCATGAATGTCAATTGGTTGTCTCTTTGTTTTAGTTGAGAACAACACACAATTGTACATGGAAAATAATTTATTAAGATATTTTTGGCGGTTGCCAAATTTTTGAAAAAACAGAAGAAATCTCTGGAGTTGTATAGTTGAATTTTCTTTCTTTGGTTTGGGTTCCAAATGAAAAATCCGTGATTATTGTGCTATTTGGCAAGTGGAATACAATAGATGCAAAATGACAAATGTCGCAATTGCTACAGTTACCTGTACAATGGTTTTTGTTCTTGCTTTCTTTGTGGCATTTGTCGGTTTTGTGTTCGGAATTGTTATTGCTAGATTTAGCAACAATCGTATTACAACAATCCATTGATGATTTGGAACTCATAAATCCCTGCTTCGGAATGATAAACAAACCAAAGCATACTACTAAAATCCAAACCTGTAAATTTTTTGTCATAATTGAAGTGCAAAGTTATTTTATTTTTTCATTTTGGACAATTTTTTTTAACTATTTGATTAGCAAGTGTAAAATTTTTGTTTTTATTAAATTTTAAAAGAGAAATTTCCCAGTTATAGGATCAAGATAGACTTTTGTTCGATCACTGGCTAATGATTTTTTGTTACGAGAATTTATTTCCATAGACACGGCAATTCCACCAACCAAACCACCACCATAATACATAGAGTTGACCTGTGGAGGATAGATTATATTCCTATTTGCAAATACAAAATAGCCGTTTTCATCTTTTTCTAATTCTAAAAATGTTAGTGGTGTTTTGATGTATGTT
>JAFDZJ010000376.1 GCA_018266965.1 Bacteroidota bacterium | reverse complement strand
ATTTCTAAAAGATTTGGCCTTGACCCCGCAACCACTGCAGGTCCGTTTGAAACTGCTTTTCAGGACGTTATAGGCTTCGCAGTATTTTTAAGCCTTGCTACATTGTTGCAACAATGGATAAGTTAGCGGCAAACATAATGACGATTCATCAACATACATTTGCACATCATGGCAAACATAAAATATCAAATAATTCAACCTAACGACAACGACAACATAAACCTTATTGCCGTATGGTATTTAAGCGAATGGAACATTCCGGTTCAAACCACAATTGAAAAAATTAAAAACTTATCGGCAGACAATTACGAGTTTCAAATTTTAATGACATTTGACAACAAACCAATTGCAACAGGTGGACTTTACAACCACGTTGGGCTACTTGACAGACAACCACGACTGAAAATATATACAAACTGGTTAGCATTAGTTTACACAAAGCCCGAAAATAGAGGAAAAGGTTTAGGCGCTTTAATTTGTAACCACATACAAAACCATTCAAAAGGCCTTGGACTAAAAACCATCTACCTATTTACACATACAGCCGAAAATTTATATAGACGACTTTCCTGGCAACCTTTGGAAAGACTCGCTTTGGGCGGAAAAGACATCGTAGTTATGAAAAAAGAATTGTAATCTGACAATGCAAAAATAAATATCTTGTAACAGGACGGGAAAAATGCGTTTCAATAATACTTGTTTTGCCTCAGGCGGGCAGAGTTGCAAACCTAGAGTTAACAGCAAGCGTAAGACGACCGATACGACCTCAAACATACAACCTTACCTCGACAGACAATTTCGCTGTTACTTGACACAAACCGACCTTAGTTTCCGACACTCAAGCCGACCCAAAAGGCTTTAAAAAATTTCCCACCGCGAATTTTAAAAAATAATTTTATCCCTGCCCACATTTGCACATTTTGGGTTTGCCCCACCGCACGACCCGACCCACAGTAACCCCCAAAAGAGCCAATTTTGCAGACCCTCAATAAAGATGTTGAAAAGAATTTGACTTTTTTCAAGGTCAATAAAACGGACTTTATTACTTTTGACACGATTGTCAAGAAATACAATTCAAGATGCAAATAGAAAATTTAGGCGACTACATTAGACAGCTAAGAGAACAGGCAGAAATGCCATTGCGAAAACTTGCTGCATTGCTCGACATAGACCAAAGCACATTAAGTAAATTGGAACGTGGAGAGCGACCAGTAAGCCGACAAATGTTGCCAATCATTGCAAAGACTTTCAAAGTGGACGAGAAAGAACTTGTAATAAAGTTTATGAGCAAACAAGTTGCTTATCAACTGGCGGACGAGAAATACGCCAAAGACATTTTGATAGCAGCAGAGGAAGAATTGAGCTATGCGAAATCGCGAACACCATTGAAAAAGGAAAAAACAGGTGAGCAAATAAAATACTTAACCAAAAAGAACGGTAAGAAGTAATGGAATTACAATTAGAGAATTTAAAATATCAGGACACCGCTATTCAGGCAGTCATTAAAGTATTTGACGGAACAGAGAAAAACACTTTTGACAATGCTTGTATTGAAGGCATACGTTCTAATTTTTGTAAACTAACTGCTTCGCAGTTAGCCGACAATATCAAAGCTATTGCAAAAGAAAACGGCATTGACGAAGAAACCGCCAAACTTTCAACAGACAACGACCTTTGTATTGAAATGGAAACAGGAACGGGAAAGACACTCGTTTACATCAAAACCATTTATGAGCTTTATAAGCATTACGGGTTTACCAAGTTTATCATTTTAGTTCCTTCGGTTGCTATCCGACAAGGTGTTTTGAGTGCCTTTAAAATATTCGACAAGCAACTTGAAAATATTTACGGCTTTACTCCGAAAGCATTTGAGTATGACAGTAAACGACTGAATAAAGTAACCAACTTTATTGAAGAACAACATCCGCAAGTAATGGTAATGACACTTGCTTCGTTCAACTCAGAGGACAAAATTTTAAATCAGGCACAAAGAGAAGATTTGTTTGCAAACATTCCTTTCATTGATGCAATCGGCAAGACAAACCCAATTATCATAATGGACGAGCCACAGGAAGGAATGGACACGGAAAACTCTATTAAACAAATCGCCAAACTCAATCCATTATTCAAATTTCGTTATTCGGCTACTCACAAGGTTTTGAAAAACTTGGTTTACCGCTTAAAGCCTTACGATAGTTACAAACAAGGTTTGGTAAAGAAAATTGAAGTCCTAACCGTAACTGAAAAAAATGATGAAGCCACTATAAAAATTGAACTCACCGAAACGCAAAACGGAAAAGGCGACCCAAAAGCCAAACTTAAAGCGTGGAAAATGAAAGGTGGAAAATATGTGTTTGAAGCAACCAACTGGCTAAAAGTTGGCGATAACTTGGGAGAGAAAACAAATAACCCAAGTTACTTGAATTACAAAATTACCCGCATCAACAAAAGTTTAAAGACTGGAATATGGTCTGTTGAATTTTCAAATGGTGCAGTCTTAGTAGAAAAACAATCATCAGGAAACTTACAGAACATTTGGGCTTTACAATTGGAATGGCTTATCCGCAGACATTTTCAGAAAACACAAAAATTTGCAGAGCAAGGTATCAAATGCCTTTCTCTTATTTTCATTGACAAAGTAGCTAACTACATTGGCGAAACGCCAATCATTAAAGACCTTTTCATTGAAAAATACAAACTGGTTTTTGCTGAAATGAATGACGGAAAACAGCCAACTGATGAACACATCAACCAAATTCAGGGATATTATTTTGCTCAAAAAGCAAGCGGAGAATTTGCCGACAATGAAGGAGGACAAAAAGAGCAAAAGAAAATCTATGAACTCATTTTAAAAGGTAAAGAAGAACTTTTAACCATCACAAACCCTGTTCAGTTTATCTTCTCTCACTCGGCATTGGGCGTTGGTTGGGACAATCCGAATATTTTCAATATTGCAACACTCAACACAGCTTATTCTGAAATCCGCAAACGCCAAGAAATTGGTAGGGGTTTGAGAATTTGCGTAAATCAAGACGGACAAAGAATTTATGATGCTTTAAATGTAGAAGATACAGAACGCATCAATCAATTAACCGTAATTCCGAATGAAACCTACGAAACCTTTGTAACGCAGTATCAGGAAGAAATTAAAGAAGTTTACGGAACAACCAAAGCAGGTGCAGGGCTTACACATACACACAAAGGAAAACCGCAAAATGAAGTTCATTTTAAACGCAACACAAACGAGCCGATTGATGCAGCTTTCAAACGCTTTTGGAAATCATTAGCCAAGAAAACAGATTATCTTATTTCCTTCAACGAAGAAAATCTCATTGAAAAATCAATAGAGGAAATCAACAAAATAAATATTGCCGATTATGTGGCAGAAGTAAGCAGCCGTTCAATTGGCGAAATTACAGAAGAAGGAATAAAAGATGAATTTGGAGGAACAGAAACTTATGCTTTGAAAGCCTACTTCACCCCTTTGGATTTGGTGGAAGAACTAAGCGAAAACACAGGGCTAAGTTACCCGACACTTTTTAAAATAGTTGAAGGAATTACCAATCACGAGCACTTTGTAAAAAATCCACCGCAATTTATTCATCAGGCAGCAGCCATCATTCGCAACATTGAATTAGACGAAATGATAAGAGGACTTGACTATCACTTGACTGGTGAAGATTTTCCATTCTCCTTTGATGATTTTGTAAAAAACATTACACCACAGGCGTATGTGGAAACTCCCAAAAGAGGCGTGTTTGATAAAATGCTTGTGGATAGTGATGTAGAAAGATGGTTTGCTAAAACAGCCGACCTTGATGATGAAATAATTTGCTTCCTCAAGCTTCCCAGCTATTACAAAATAAAAACACCTATTGGCGAATATGAACCCGACTTTGGTTTGGTGATGAAACGCAAGAGCCTGAAAACAGGAAGTGAAAGCGAATATTATTTTGTAATTGAAACCAAAGGAACAAACGACATCAACGATAAAAAGGCGTTAACCGAAAGTGAAGTTTACCGCATTAAATGTGCAATGAAACACTTTGAAGCCCTTGGCGTGGAAGTGCATTACAAAGCACCGGTAAAAGAATACAGCTACTTTAAAACAGAAGCTACCAAAACCATTAATAGTCTGAACCAGAATTAAAAGAATGTAAGAATGGACAGAATAAAGAGAACAGTTGAAGAATTTCAGGATTGCACCAGTAAGATAATTGGTTGTGCTATGCGTGTTCATTCAACATTAGGCAATGGTTTTCAGGAAGTGATTTACCAAAGAGCGCTAGAAATTGAGATGCGATTAGAGAGTTTAGAATTTCAACGTGAAATGGAAATGCCCGTCATTTACCGTGATGAGCAAATAGGAACTCGTAGGGTTGATTTCTTTGTGGAGAATGAAATAATGGTTGAACTAAAAGCCATTATTGAGTTAGAAGATGTTCATCTTGCCCAAGCCATCAACTACCTTGAGGCTTACAATGTAAAAACAGGATTACTTATCAATTTTGGAAGTAAGTCGCTCACATTTAAAAGATTACTAAACAAAAAATTTAGACCGTAATGGAAGATATAAAAACAAATTCAGGCAATTCTGAAAATTCCAAAAATTCCGGTTCAGACAATGTGTGGATGCCATTGAGCAACGACTGGAACAAAGAGCGTTTGGAAACTTTGAAGGAACTATTTCCTGACCTTTTTTCAAATGAAGGAAAGTTGAATATCAATGAACTGAAAAAAGTAGTTGACCCCGAAAGCGTAAGCGAAACCGAACGCTACGAATTTCGGTGGTTCGGGAAAAGTGCAGCCAAACGCAAAGCATTTTCGCCAAGCAATGCCACATTAGTTTTTGACGAGAAAAGAAGTGTTAATCCAACAGAAACTGAAAACCTCATTATTGAAGGGGAGAATTTGGAAGTGCTAAAACTATTAAGCACTGCATACAGAGAAAAAGTAAAGTGTATTTACATTGACCCGCCTTACAACACTGGAAAAGATTTTGTGTATTCTGACAATTATTCACAAGACAAAAAAGCATATTGGGAAGATGCAGGCGTAACCGAAGAAGGATTAAAAATTGACACCAATACCGAAACAGACGGACGTTACCACAGCAACTGGCTGAATATGATGTATAGCCGTTTGCTCATTGCAAGACAACTTTTGCGTGAAGATGGAGTGATTTTTATTTCAATTGATGATAATGAAGTTCATCATTTGAGAAAATTGTGTGATGAAATTTTCGGAGAGGATAATTTTGTTTCAAATATAATTTGGGAGAAAAAATTTGCACCTTCTAACGATGCGAAGTGGTTTTCAGCAAATCACGACCATATTATTTGCTATGCAAAAGACAAAGAAATTTACCGTCCTTTCTTCCTTGACAGAAGCGAAGGAGCATTAGCCCGATATAAAAATCCTGATAATGATGAGCGAGGAGACTGGGTTTCAGGTGATATGACAGTAAAAACCTATAATGCACAATACGATTTTGAAGTAACAACACCGTCTGGAAGAAAAGTAAATCCACCAAAAGGAGTATGTTGGCGATTTTCAAAAGAAAAATTCCAAGAACTCATTGATGGCAATAGAGTTTGGTTTGGCGAAGGCGGAGATAATGTTCCACGATTGAAACGGTTTTTAAGTGAAGTTAAAGAAGGTATAACTCCATTAACAATTTGGTATCATAAAGATGTTGGGCATAACCAGGAAGCAGCACAAGAATGTAGAAAATTATTTGATGGTGAACAATATTTTGATACTCCAAAGCCAGTTAGATTACTAAAAAGGATTGCGGAACTTTCGGTAAATGGTGGTGATATTTTTATGGACTTCTTTGCTGGTTCTGGAACAACTGGACACGCAATAAATGAATTAAATTTAGAAGATAATGGAAACAGGAAATTTATAATTGTCCAAATTCCAGAAGCAACAGACGAAAAAAGTGAGGCATTCAAAGCTGGTTACAAAAAAATCAGCGAAATCACTATTGAGCGTAATAAAAGAGCGATTGACAAATTAATTGAAGAAAAGAAGAAGGAACAACCAGACCTTTTCGCTAACACAAATACAGAAGAAACTATAAAACGTATAGGCTTCAAAGTTTTCAAATTGGTAAAATCAAACTTTCCAAGAGTTGAGTTTGCTCCCGACCCTGAAAAAACAACCGAAGAAAATATTGAGTTGCTGAAAAAATACATCCGAGATAAAGAGGCACAACTCATTACCGCTTTCAATCGTGATGAATTAGTAACCGAAATATTAATTAAAAACGGCTTTACACTCAATTACACTTTAACCAAGCAAGAGGAGTTCAAGAAAAATGAAATCTTATTTGCCACAGATCCCGCAATAAGCGGGACAGGCTCCGAAAAAGAAACTTTGATTTGCTTAGACATTTCCATTGATATGGAAACCGTAGAGCATTTCAAAAAACACAACACTCAAAAATTCATTTGCCTTGAACGTGCTTTAGACACCACCAAAAAATGGAACTTAAAGCACTATTTAGGTGATAAGTTTAATGCGTTTTAGTGATTTACAATGCAGTTGCAACAAAATACATTAGAGAAATTAAGAAACTTAATCAATGAGGAAACAGAATATCGTTCAGGTCCTAAACTCGTTGATTTCTTTAATGGTTTAGGTGCAACCGACACATACAACAGAGGAGGTGGCTTCCCTTCACGATGGATTTATACGGACGAAAAACTATCGAAAATCAACGGCACAACCCAACTTGATAAATGTATTCGTAAACTTTTTGCACCTGAAAATTTCATTGGTCGCTTTGCCGAACTTGACAAATTCATTGCTGAATTCAATCAATATATTGCATTTGATGGATGGCAGGTTTTGAGAAAAGAAACCGAAATAACATTTGCCAAAGCAGGTAAAATAAAATTTGAAGAAAATGTTGAAGTAAAAGAAGATAATTTTTTACAAAAAGAGTTTAGCGACATTTCCCTTGACAAATATCATAACAGAAACTTTGAACATTCGTTTTGATGAAATAAAGAAATGTTTGAATGCTAAAGCTCCTATGTCGGTTATTTTTCTTTCAGGCAGTTCGCTTGAAGAAATACTATTTAAAACCGCCACCGCACAACATACACTTAAAACCAAAACACAAATCTGACAATGACAGCGAAACCCTTAATTAGTTTAGCATATCCTCTAATTTTCTTCTGTTTAAAACAGTTATTTTACCACCGTTGATTTCAATTAATTTTTCAGATTTAAAATCGCCAAGAGTGCGAATAAGAGATTCAGTGGCTGTACCGGCAATATTTGCCAAGTCTTCACGTGAAAT
>JAFDZJ010000375.1 GCA_018266965.1 Bacteroidota bacterium | reverse complement strand
GATTGAAATCGAATTTCATTATTTCCTTTAATGGTTTGGAAAAAATCATCATCGGAATTGGCAAACCTACATTAAAACTATGTTGTGTTAGATGATCGATATTGACATTGGTCCTAGTAAGATTATTTCCATTTTTTTCCACAAACATCGTTACTTGGTCGTTCACAACGCTATAATCATAACTAATAAACGCATAGTCGAAAGCACTTAGTTTGGCTTCGAAATTATTATATATAGTAGGTTGAATGTTGGGATTTCCTGTGAAATTAACATTTGGATTTTGATAGGTGGTATTGTTGGGATTGAGTTGTGAGGTCGATGGCAAACTAATTTTTCTATTGTAGTTCATGTTGAAATACATGGACGGTGCGAAGGTATATTGTACACTTGCATTTGGAAAAAGTTCAAACTTGTTAAATGGCGTGAGGTTACTCCATTGTTGGGTATTTGGATTAAGGGATTTACCAGAAATGTCATAATTTTCCGCTCGAAGTCCCGTAATAAAAGTCATTTTTTTGTATTTTGCATTTAGCTCTGCATAGGTAGATGCCGTCTGTCTTTGGTATTCCATATTTTCATTTCCAAAATAATTGGTTTTGAAATCGGTTTTTTCATAAAGTCCACCAACCGATATTTTTCCTTCTTCCAAAAGAGGGATAGGTTGGGCATAATCCAGCCTCAAATTATAAAAATTTTGGTTAGAAGAATTGTCCAAATTCATAGCAGAACTATTAGTACCTATCGGCAGAGTAACAAAGTTGGTGCCTGTTTGGTCAAAATTCGTTCTGAAATTGGAATAGTTTGCTTTGAAATCCAATTTTTGATTTTTATCATCGAATTTCTTTTGATAAGTTGCAGTTACTTCATTCCTGTTAGAAATATTTTTTATCTTGCTAAGATTGTTGTAGTTAGCTGGAAAAAAATTAGAAGAACCCACTGGATTTTCAATCAAAACAACACCATTGGAATTGTTATAGGTATCGTTATTAGATGTATTGAAATCATAATTCAGTAAAAGTCTATCCTTACCAATATCGAAAGTCATAGCAGCTTTTGCAAAATATCCTCTGGAATACTTATCCGAAAACACATGAGAAATGCCTTCGGAATCATTTATAACAAATCCTTCATTGTAACTTTGTCCAGCACTGAACTGCCAACCAAAATATTTGTTTTTGGCATTTAGCACAATACTATTGTTAAATTTGTTTCGGAACTTATCATAATTGTTAAATCTATACCCTCCGGAATAAGTTGCAGTTAGGTAGCTTTTGGCATTTTTAGAAGTAATGATATTAAGAATTGCACCACCGGAAGTTGCGGGAAATTCCGCACCGGGTTGGGTAATTACTTCAATTCTTTCAATTGCAGACGCAGGCATTCCTTCCAAAAAAGCAGTAAGATCGTTGCTAGTAATATTGAGAGGTCTTGAGTCCATATATACCGCCAATGGTTTGCCTTGGTACATCATACCGGCAATTTCAGTAACCACCATTCCTGGTAATTTTTTTATTCCTTCTAATGATGAACCACTGTTGAGATTGGGTTGTTCGGAAAAATCATAAATCGTTCTGTCGGCTTTTTGTTCAACTGCTTTTTTTGTTTTCGTGATAGTAACGGTTTCTATATTTTTTTCTCGGGTAGTAGTTGGTTTATTTTCTTGGGAAAAGAAAAGTTGAGTTGTAGAAATTACAGCGACTGAAAGAATAATTTTTTTCATAAACAAATATTTTAATAATTAGTAGTATGAAAAAAAATATTGTTACACTATATTTTTATTTTACAGAAAAATTTTTGAATGTATAGAATAGAAAAATTGCACCTTCAAAAAAAGTAAGTTTTATTAAACTCAATAAAACTGCAAAAACAAATGTCTGTTATCGAATTCTAAATAAAAAAGTATTAGAAGCTATTAGAAAATGGAGAACCTGCAAAAAAATTGAGGAGTTTTTTGGAAAAAATGTAATTGTATTTGTTTTGTGAAACCGAACTTTGGGCATTTACATAATTAATGCGGGAAATGTTGAAATCATAGATTGTTGTTACACCAGCTTCGTAACTTTTTTCTGCAAATTCTAATGCTAATTTTGTGGATTTTTCGGTTTCCAGAGCTGTTTTATAATTTTCGTAATGAGCATGACAATCAAAATATACCTTTTGAATTTCTTGGAGCAGAGTAACTTTTTGGACATTTAAAGTATTTTTAGCAATTAATTCTGCTATTTTGGATTGTTCTACCTGTAATTTGGTAATGCCTTTATTGAAAATAGGTATCGTAACCGAAACACCCATTTGTTGATTAAAATTATCTCTGTATTGATTGGAAATCCCAAAATCACTACTACCAAAATAATTAGAATAAAACGATTTCAAACCAACATTTGCAGAAACAGATGGATAGTATGCTGTTTCTGAAATTTCAGTCTGTTTCTTTGCGGAGAGTACTCTTATTTCAGCTGATTTTATTTGGGGTTGATTTTCGTAGGCGGATTTTAAAATTGTATCAATTGGCTCGATAGTATTTTCTTGTATATTGGGTATTGCAATTTCTTCTACATCAAAATTTTCATATTCCGCTATCTGTAGAACCATTGCTAAAGAAAAAATTGAGCGTTGAATTTCTATTTCTGCTGATTTTTGTTTTTGCTTTTCTCTTGCCAAATTAGCTATTGCCTCGGCTTCTATTGTTTTGGGAGTCGTTCCTACAATGGTTGTGATTTTTGCTTTGTCCAAGATTTTTTCAGCATTTGCAACCGACTCGTTTGCTATTTTTTATTTTCTGTTTTTAGATGCAAAAAGTACATTTCTTCATCATCAAACCAAATACTTTTTTCGGTTATAATTTTATGTTTTTCGTTTAGTTTTTCAATTAGCCAATCTTTTTGATATTTATCAAAGCAATATCTCACAAAACCAAGACTCTCGTTTTTTATGTTTTTGTCAAACTTTAGATAATCAGTATAATCTGTATATGGTAAGATTGCATCGGCTGTGTGTGTTATGAAAATTAATGAATTATCATATTTTTTCTTTAGCTCATAAACATTAATAGTTTCTGAATTTGCAAAAACTTTCTTCTTGTCATTTGCGTAAATATATCTGAATGAACTTGCTTCTTCTCCAAGAGCATTGATAACATCTTTTAAGTCAGAAGAGCATTTGTTGTATTCTTCTTTTAGTTCGGTTTCAAAATTATTCTCGATTGCGATTTTGCTGTAATGTTTTTCAAATTCTGAAAACAAATCACTTAAAGTATGAGTTTTACTTCTTGGAAATGGTAGTTTACTATATTTTTTGAGATATTTGATATTCTCTTTTAAACCTAATTCTAATGAATGCCACATTAAGTAAAGTAAAGGATGAGCAACCGTATCAACTCTATGTTTACCGTCTATAATTTGATTTATCAGAATATCTACAGCATTTTCATATTGACCGACTAAATTCATATCGGAATATGAATGACCAATGTAAGCCGTCAATTTATCTAATTCCCGATTATTAATTTCGCTGGGAAGTTCTTTTTTATACCACATTTAGAAATCGCTTGAAAACATTTCGTTGGTTAATTTTTTGTCAAAAACGTTTATGGACCCGCCTATGAAGCCATAATCTTTTGGATTTGTTTTACTTTTACTGAAGTCATGTCTTATTAATTCCAACTGCACATTTTTTCCCACCCAAATAGCTCCGTTTAAAATAATTCCTTCATCATTTTTAGGTCTGACCCAATCTGTTCCGTATGTTCTCTCCAAAGCCGAAAGAATGTTATTAAACTCATACACTTCAAAATCTTTAGATTCTTCTAAATTTTCAAATGTAACAGAAATATTGAAAAGTTTATTTTAAAAAAACCTCAAGTTTATTTTATCAACTTTCACATTGAAAATGTTGTCAATATCACTTCCTACATAGTCATATTCTACAACATTCGGATTTTTTGAAAATTGATTTTTCTGCTTAACAATATTTTTTATTTGTGAAGGACTGCTTCCTAATTTAAAATGTCTAAATCCATTTTTTATATCCAAATCATTTACGGATTGAGCTAAAATGAAATTTTAAATTAAAAGGAAAATTGTAATGATTGTTGTTCTTTTCATAGTTTTCGGTTTAAAATTGCCACCAACGGTTTTAGTATTGCCGAAGGCGGGGATTTTTAGCATAAAAGTTCAATAGAATTACTGTTGTTGAACTTTGCACAAATGCCCAATCGAAGTCGTTCAGCCCCGCTTTTGGCAATACCTTGTTAGCGGTTTATTAATTGTCAAGTGGAAAATATCTTTCATTGATGATTTTAAAATGATGAATTTGATGTCCGAGTAAATTAAATCCCATTGCCAAAACAGACATTTGGTTGTTGTTGAATTTGCAATTTGATAGAAGTATTCTATCGTTAAATGTGTCAAACATT
>JAFDZJ010000374.1 GCA_018266965.1 Bacteroidota bacterium | reverse complement strand
CGAAATAGGTTAATATCATTTTCATTTTACAGTAATCGTGGTTGCGAACGAAAAATTTCATTTCCTCCCATTTCTGTATTTTATTTTTTTGAATTTTTTTGAAAAGTTGATAGTATTGAGTAGAAAAAAGCCTATCATTTCTTTGTACAAGAAATTTTATGCTACTAAGATCACCATCTATGTATTCTAAAAGATTGTTCCGTTGCAAATCTTTCAACCTTTCTTTGAAAACAAAAAGACTAATTCCCAATTTTTCGCTTAATGATTGTTCCGAAAAATAAACTTTTTGAGAACCAATTCCAGGAAGATTTCTGAATAAAAGCTCAATAAAATAGGAGTCTTTTTTTCGTAAAGAATCCAAATCATCAATATTAATTTTTAAATTCAAACTAGAATTAGTCCTATAATCATTCAAAAATATCAATTCTTGATGATACATAAATTGTAATACATTTTTAATTTTGGCAATACTGCTTTTAGTAATCCTTTGTAATGATTGATAATTAAGCTGAAAAAAATCCTCTGCTAACTCCAAATCAGCAATTTGAAACAGAGAATACAAATGAGAGATTATTCGTTCAAACTCTTTATTATTAGGAATAGAATTTGCCAAGATGTCATCAAATTTTTCTAGTTCTTGTTCATTCCACAACAAAAAAGCATGGCTAGGTTTTCCATCTCTACCAGCTCTACCAATTTCTTGGTAATAATTCTCTATGGAGGAGGGTAATGAAAAATGAATAACAAATCTCACATTGTCTTTGTCTATACCCATTCCAAAGGCATTGGTTGCAACTAGCACTTGATTGTTTTGTTGAACCCATATATTTTGTTTGTTTTGCCTTTCTTTTGCGGAAAGACCTGCATGATAAAAATCGCAGTTGACAATATTATTTTCTTGTAAAAACCGAGTAAGTGTTTCTGCTTCTTTCCTTGTTCTGGTATAAATGATACCCGATTGGGAATTGTTTCTTAACCAATTTAAAATTTGTTGAAATTTGTCTGCAATCTCTAGCACCGAAATATTAATATTGGTTCTATTAAAACTAGTTTTGTAGATAGAAATATTATCCAGAGAGAGTTTGTGTTGTATTTCATCAATTACTTTTGGGGTTGCAGTGGCAGTTAATGCGATAATTGGGACTTGCTTTATATTATTTCTAAAATCTTTTATATTTTGATAACTCGGTCGAAAATCTTGACCCCATTCCGAGATACAGTGAGCTTCATCAACAGCGATAAAAGAAATTTGTATTTCTTCTATATGTTGCAAAAACTGTTTGCTCGTTAATCTTTCGGGTGCTAAATATAGGATTTTAACTTCTCCATTCTTGCATTTTAGTAGGATATCCTCCATTGCAATTTCATCTAAATCAGAAGAAAGCAATTGGGCTTCTATACCAAGAGAAAGAAGATAATTCACTTGGTCATTCATAAGTGCAATAAGTGGAGATATAACCAAACATATCCCCTCTAGTAACAGAGCAGGAAGTTGATAGCATAGAGATTTTCCACCACCGGTAGGCAACAATGCCAATGTATCCTTTCCTGAGATGATTGAATCAATAATTTTTTCTTGATTTTCTCTAAATTCAGAAAAACCCCAATAATGTTTTAAAGTTTGTTTTTTTAATTTTTCAAAATCTTCTCTTGTCATGATTGCGTAAAAATAAAAAAATAAAACAAAAAAGCCATGTAAAAATTACATGGCTTGTAGGAAAATAGTATTTTCAAAATTATCTTTCTTGGAAATAAACTCTTCTGTTAGCTTCGTTTTTCCATTCAGGACATTTAGTAGCAGGATCACATTCAGGAAATTTCAAATCTTTTTTACCTCTACCTTCGGAAATCAACATTCCTTTGTTCACTCCTTTATTTTCTAGATATTTCACAACAGCTGCTGCTCTTCTTTCGGATAGTTTTTGGTTAGCTTCTACTCCACCTCTGGTATCAGTAGCACCAATTACTAAGAATTTTGCATCACCTCCGATAGATTTTATAACATCTGCAGCGTGATTTAGTTTTTCAAAAGATTTTGGTCGGATAACAGCTTTGTTAAGCTCGAACTCGATACCTTCTAATGTTTTGTTGATTTCTTCAACTGTTCCAGATATATTTTGTTTTACTGGAGCTTTAGCTTCTACTGGACAACCTTGGTTATCTACCGGTCCAGGTACAGTAACACATTTGTCATACAAATCAATTACACCGTCCAAATCTGTATCAAGAGCTACACCTGCACCATCAACTCTTGCTCCTGCAGGAGTATCCAATTGTCTATCCCAATCATCGCAAACACCGTCATTATCTTTGTCTCCACTTTTACAAACTTCGATATCTTGGTTTTTGTTTGCCAAAACATCAATTTTGTAATATAATTCTTGCATTGGATCATGCCAGAAAAGATGTGATTCGTGTTTTCCTAATTTCAAAGTTGCACCAAGTGTAAAATTGAAGAAACGGTCAGTAGTTTGTTCTTCTCTTGTATTAACAGGAGTTGCGAAAGTACCACCTCCAAGATAAGAACCACCACCATCAAACTCATCAGATCCTGTTTCTACATACATTGCTCTAGCTTCTAGGTCAAATCTTTTGTTGATTTTATATTTTAGACCAGAACCTAGTTGAGCGAACATAGATTTTAGATTAAATGGTTTTACTTCTGACATTAACTCTTGAGTTCCACCAGTAAAAACAGATTTTTGATAAGCTCTGTAAGCAATGGTACCAAAACCTACATATCCATGAAGAGCCCATCTGTAAGGAGATTTGTTATCAACTCTTCTTAATAAGTTAGAAAAATTCAAATCACCAATGATAGAAATTGCATCATATTGAGTTCTACCTGCAGCAGGTGGATTGCTATAAGGATTTGCCATAGCAGGGATAGCATCTTTGGTATCGAACCAACCTTGTCTAGTTTCTCCTCTGTCATATTGCAAACTTAATCCAAAAGCGTGAGTAATTGCTTTATCAACACTTAAATAAGCAGAATATCCAAACAAGTTAGATCCACCACCATTTCCATTTTTTATGGAAGTAAGGTCTGCGGATTGTACCAATGGCAAACCAGCACCAAAAGAGATAGACCAATCATTGAATCTTTTTGACTCTTGTGTGAATTTGGATACATTTGCTGATCCAGAAGAAAATGTATTAGGATACTCCGAAGTGTTAGTTGTAGAGTTAGTATCCTGGGCATAAGCATAAGCAGAAAAAGAGAACGCTAATGCAATAATTGCTTTATTTAGTTTCATAATTATGTATTTTAAATATTAATTAAGT
>JAFDZJ010000373.1 GCA_018266965.1 Bacteroidota bacterium | reverse complement strand
CAAAGTATTATATTTCAGTCGTTCGGATAGAGATCATCATACGGTGCAGGTTATAGCTACTTTATTTTTATCGTTTATGTTACCCAAACTTTTGGTAGTGGTTTTTCTTTTTATTGATGATATTGTTCGTTTTGGAGAAATGTTATTTCAGAAAATCGGAACGCAATATACTCATTATCCCGAGAGAAGAAAATTTTTGAGCATTTTGGGGCTTGCAACGGGAGGATTGCTATCTGCAGCAATATTAGATGGAGTTGCTTTTGGAAAGTATAGACACCAATTAAGAAGGGTAAAAATAAAAATCAACAATCTACCAAAGGCATTTAAAAATTACAAAATATTACAAATTTCCGATGTGCATAGTGGAAGTTTTTTTCATCCTGAAAAATTGGAAAAAGCCATCTCGTTAATTAATGAGCAAAATGCAGATTTAGTTGTATTTACCGGTGATATGGTCAATAATATTGCCGATGAATTCCGACCTTTTATTGGTCTTTTTTCCAAAATAAAAGCAAAAGATGGTAAGTTGGCAATTTTAGGAAATCATGATTATGGAGATTATGTAGATTGGAAATCATCTAAAGAAAAAGAAGAGAATTTACTACAATTGATAGATTACGAAAGACAAGCTGGATTTACCATGCTAAGAAATGAGTATCGTATCATTGAAAAAAACGGCGACAAACTTTATCTAATTGGGGTAGAAAATTGGGGTGAGAAACCTTTTCCACAATTTGGAGATTTGGACAAAGCAACCGCAGGAATACCTACGATTGCTGCAAAAATTTTGCTAAGTCACGATCCAACTCATTTTGACAAAGTGGTGAAAAACCATCCTTCGGATATACAACTTACCCTTTCAGGACACACTCATGGTATGCAGTTTGGCCTCGATTTGAAAAATATAAAATGGTCACCAGTACAGTACAAATATCCGAAATGGGCAGATTTGTATGAGTCCATGGGGAAATACCTATATGTAAACCGAGGTTTTGGAGTCATTGGCTATCCTGGCAGAGTTGGTGTTGCTCCGGAAATTACCGTTTTCGAGTTGAGTTGATTTTTCATTGATTCTTATTTAGAAAAAAGAGCCGTGCCAGTTACTTCGCAATATTTTGGACAATCATTTGGTCTAATTCCTCCAACCTGTATTTGTATTATTTTTGTTGGGTTGTATTCATTTCCATTAGCATCGAATCCATTTACCATAAGGGAATAATTTTTCCCATCATAACCGGAATAAACTCTTATTTTGTCAATAGATGAATTACTTGTTTCTCTTAATAAAGCATTCAATTGTGCTTTTGTAAGATCGATATACCCTTCGGTCATATTATCATCTCTTCCATCTACATCAGCAAGTAATCGAACTTGTCGATACATCAAAAAATAATTTTTTGCTTCATCTTCTGGTAAATTTTTTGTTATTGAACCTCCTTGAAACATAGGGAGTGCCAAAGAATAGAAAATAGCAGTTGCTACTACTCCAACTACTAACCCTGTTGTTACTAACATTGTGTTTTTCATGATATAAGTTTTTTTGGTTTGTAATTTATTTTGAGTACAAATAGGTGCTTGTAATATCACAATATTTTGGACAATCAGTTGCAGTTGTCCCACCTACAAATACCGCTTTCAGAGTGTTACTTTTTATTTCGCCACCGTTTCTATCAACCCCATTGAGAAGTAAATAATAATTATTGCCATCATAACCAGAATACACCCTAACTTTATTCTGTCCTGAAAGCTTGGTTAATCGTTGTATCTCATCTATTTGTTCTTTGGACAAATCGATATATCCCTCGGTAAAATTCTCATAGGAGCCATCTTTGGTAGAAAGTTGTCGATCCAATCGGTAGTTTTTAAAATAGCTTTTCGCATCATCCAAGGTAACATCTTTGGACAAATCCACATTGAAATTACTAGATGAGTTACTGGACAAAAATAATACAAGTAACCCCAAAGCTGAAATTAGTTTTTTTTCCATGATTTTTAGTTTTTGTTAATTTTGTTTTTAAAAAACAGGTACAAAGTTAATATATTTAACTAATAATTTGTAATTTTATTAAATGTTTTCACTCTTCAAAAAACTAAAACTAAAACCATAATGAAAAATTGCCTATTAATTTGGAGTGTAATCTTGATTTTATGTTCCATTTCTTGTAATAAAAAAATCTCTAAACCTCCAGAAAATGAGATTGAAAGAATCATAAAAAAATCTATAAAATATCGAGATACACTGCTCAATCCAAAGGTTGGGGACTCTTTATTGTCCTTGGCACTTACAAAATCAATCATTATTGATCAACCAAAAACGAATGCAGAAATAAATATAGCTTTGTTGAGGTATCTATCTCTCGACAAATTGAATGACGCACAAGGAAGGTTCTATTTTGATGAAGCGGTAAAAAATTCTAGAAAAATAGGAGACAAAACATTAGAAAAAAACGCATATTTCAGCTATTGCAACTTCCTGCTTAGAGAGAATAACCCTTCCAAAGCAATGATTCTTTACAACATGATTGATAGTCCGAATAATCTATCTACAACAGAGGTAGAAAAAAAA
The DNA here is from genome assembly GCA_018266965.1 of Bacteroidota bacterium. Lineage (GTDB taxonomy): Bacteria > Bacteroidota > Bacteroidia > Flavobacteriales > Weeksellaceae > Amniculibacterium. Next base: position 3,405 of record JAFDZJ010000373.1, on the reverse strand, counting down.
ATTCTATTGAGCAACATCAACGAAAAACAAAATTTTCCTGCCGAACAATTGAGAAATTTACTTGCCGCACATTATCTTTCGGTAGATTTGGAAAATGACTCTTTACAAATTGTTACATTACAACTATTGTCCGACTATTATTACTATCAAAAAAAAATTGATAGAGCAATGGACTACAATACAAAAGTAAAAGAACTCCTACGAAAAAAACATCCCATGGATTCCATAGCGTGGTATTATTCCGAAGAGAATAGACTCTTCCTTATCACACAAAGTTCGGACACTACAACAATGCTTGGATTGGCTAAAAAAATCATTAAGTACACTAACAAATCTGGCAATATTGCTCTTGCTAGTAATGTACAAAGTTCTTTAAGAACCTATTTCTTCAATCATCATGATTTAAAGAATTTATACTTATGGTACAAAGAATTTCCAATAGAGTTGGAGGTGTTAAAAAAACATAATTCATCATTTTATTTCAGGACTAAAGCATATTTAGACGAATATAATAATAGCATTGATTCGGCAAAAATAAATTGGAAACTTGCGGAATTTAACAACGAGCCTAACCCTCATCTCAACTTCATGTATTACAATAGACTAGGAGAATTCCTGGACAGAATTGGTGATAGCGTTAAGGCAATTAATAGTTATGAAAAAGCATTACAATATGCTTTGCAAACGAATGTATATAACAACCAAATAAACCTAAGCGATAAGATTTCTAATTACTACTTGAAACAAGGAAATAGTGAATTGACTTTGGAAAATATGAAAATCGCCAATCAAGCAAAAAGCAATTGGATAAAAATGCTTAATGATGACAATATCAAAAACATAGAACTATCCAACATCTTGGCTCAAAAAGAATTGGAACATGAGAAATCTCAAGACAACTTGGAGAGAAAACACTACACCCAATACCTAATAATTTCTTTATTTATTATTTTAATGATAATGACCATGATAGGTATCTCCTTTTACAATATACCGTCTTGGTGGATAAAATCTATGGGGTACATTTCTTTTCTTATGTTCTTCGAATCTATAATATTATTGGTCGATCACAAGCTACACGAACTTACCAATGGTTCTCCTATTTTAATTTTAATAATTAAAATCATCATACTATCTTTTATGTTTCCGACCCATCATTGGATTGAAGAAAGATTTGTTGATATCCTATTGAAAGGAGTTATTAAAAGAAAAATTCATGGATATTTATCACAATTTAAAACTAAAAAAAAAGTTGCTCTTTCGGAATAAAAAAACTCTTCCTTTATTAGGGGAAGAGATTTTGTTTTATTTTTATAAGTGGTGAATTACAATCCGAATGCTTTTTTCACATCGTTTACTCTGTCTAGTTTTTCCCAAGTGAAAAAATCCAAATCATGAATTGTTTTTTCGATTAATTTACCAGATTCAAACATTTTGAATGTTTTACTCCCAGTATAAGGAGTCCTACCCATGTGTCCATAGGATGCAGTTTCTTGGTAGATAGGATTTCTTAATTTCAAATTATTTTCTATTGCATAAGGTCGAAGATCAAAAATTTCATTCACTTTCTCTGCAATTTCTCCATCAGTAAAATCGACTTTGGAAGTCCCATAGGTATTGATGTACAAACCACAAGGTTTTGCAACACCAATTGCATAAGAAACTTGCACCAAAACTTCATCGCAAACACCTGCTGCTACTAGGTTTTTTGCAATATGTCTAGTTGCATAGGCTGCACTTCTGTCCACTTTGGATGGATCTTTTCCAGAAAATGCTCCTCCACCATGTGCACCTTTTCCTCCGTAGGTATCTACAATTATTTTTCTACCAGTAAGTCCAGTATCTCCGTGTGGTCCGCCAATTACAAACTTTCCAGTAGGATTGATATGGTATTGTATTTCTTTGTTGAACAATTCTTGGATTTCGGATTTTTGATTTGCTATTACTCTTGGAATAAGAATATCGATAATATCTTTTTTTATTTTTGCCAACATCGCTTCTTCTTCTGCAAAATCATCATGTTGAGTTGATACAACAATAGTATCTATCCTTACAGGCTTATGGTCATCGGAATATTCAATTGTAACTTGTGATTTTGCATCTGGTCTCAAGTATGGGATTATTCCATTTCTTCTAAGCTCCGAAAGTTCTTTCAATATTGCATGAGCCAAATCCAAAGCCAATGGCATATAGTTGTCGGTTTCGTTGGTAGCATATCCAAACATCATTCCTTGATCTCCGGCTCCTTGTGCGTTGGCGAGAGTTTCAAAATCTTCTGCTGCAACTTTTCTTTCAACTCCTTGGTTGATGTCCGAAGATTGCTCGTGGATAGCAGAAATTACTCCGCAAGAATCTCCATTGAACATATATTCGCCTTTGGTATAACCAATCCCATTGATTACATCTCTTGCTATGGATTGTACATCTAGATATGCAGAGGATTTCACCTCTCCTGCAAGTACAACTTGTCCAGTGGTAACAAGCGTTTCGCATGCAACTTTGGAGTTGGGATCAACTGCAAGGAAGTTATCAATAAGTGCGTCGGATATTTGGTCTGCAATTTTATCAGGGTGTCCTTCGGAAACAGACTCGGAAGTGAATAAATAGGGCATAATTTTCTTGTATTTTATGTTTAACTATTAGAAAAACAAGAAAAGATTGCAAATAGGGGCTAAAAACGAAATTCTGTTTTAGCATTTTTTAATGAGGTTGCAATCAGTTCAAATTTTTCCTCTTTTTTATTAGTGCAAAATTACAGACAATATATTGATTGACAAAGAAAAAATACCAAATTTATTTTTTTTGAGGTTTTATATTTATAAAATCACTAGGAGAGTTATTAAAATTCAAAGTAGGATTGATACTTTTTTTAATATCGTGTACCAACTCATCTATTATCCTTTGTTTGTAGGTTGGCTTGTAGTAGATAATGCTAATTTCACGATATGGAAATGGCTTTCTGAAACGGCTAACTTTTTCTTTTTTCTCTTCCGACAATTGGTTGACAGCCAATTCAGGAATGATAGAAATCCCTCCTACTCTATCCACCATTTGCAACAAAGTATGCATATTAGATGCCATGAAATCCAAATTTTTAGGTTTTAGACTATTTTCTTTTAAATTACAAATATTTTCAAATTGGGTACGCAAACAATTTCCTTCTTCCAATAGCCAAACTTTGTCCAAGTCCAAATCTTCAGGTATCACAAAAGAGTCTTCTGTTTTTTTTATTGTACCAGAAGAGTAAACCATCAACTCTTCATTAAAAATAAAATCTTGATAAAATTCATTAGCTGCATCATAAGGAGTGGCGATTATCCCAGCATCTAGCTCTCCGGATTTCAAGGATTTTATAATGTTTTCCGTTGTCATTTCTTTAACATTCAACTCAATCTTTGGATGTTT
>JAFDZJ010000372.1 GCA_018266965.1 Bacteroidota bacterium | reverse complement strand
TAACTTCTTGTAAATGAGTGATTTTCGCAGTTTGCACTTTACTACAACCACTGGTATCCAAAAATTCTCTGCTGAGATCTACAATTTTTTGACCATTCCAAAACATTTGCATTCTGCCAGAGTCTGTAACTTTCGCTACTTCTACCGCCACAATATTTTCCGCTTCGCAATATTGGATAAATTGGTCTTTATCTTTGGCTTCAATTACCACCGCCATTCTTTCTTGGGATTCGGAAATTGCCAATTCCGTTCCATTCAGACCTTCGTATTTTAGAGGGAGAATATCCAAATTTATCTCCAAAGAATCGGCAATTTCGCCAATGGCAACCGAAACTCCACCAGCACCAAAATCGTTGGATTTCTTAATAAGTGTGGTAACTTTTGGATTTCTAAACAGTCTTTGGATTTTTCTTTCTTCCACAGCATTTCCTTTTTGCACCTCGGTAGAAAGCGTATGGATAGAGGTTTCGTCCTGTTCTTTGGAACTTCCGGTTGCTCCACCTACTCCATCTCTTCCAGTTGCTCCACCCAAAACGATGACAATATCTCCGGCAACAGGTTTTTCTCTTCGCACCCAATTTTTGGGAACAGCTCCGGCAACAAATCCTACCTCCATTCTTTTGGCTTTATAACCTTCATCATAAATTTCTGAAACATGGGTTGTAGCCAAACCAATTTGGTTTCCATAAGAAGAATATCCATTGGCAGCTTGTTTGGTAATGGTTCTTTGTGGCAATTTCCCTGGTAAAGTTTTAGAAACAGGTTCCAACACATCGGCAGCACCGGTTAATCTCATCGCTTGGAAAACAAAAGATCTTCCGGACAAAGGATCTCTAATCGCTCCTCCCAAACAAGTAGAAGCACCACCAAAAGGCTCTATTTCCGTTGGGTGATTGTGGGTTTCATTTTTAAATAATAAATACCAGGGTTCTTTTTTACCATCGTATTCCACATCAATTTCTATGGTACAGGCATTGATTTCGTCTGAAACGACCATGTTTTCCAACTGACCGGTTTTCTTGAAATACCTTGCGGAAACCGTTGCCAAATCCATCAAAGAAATTGGTTTTGCTTCTCTTCCCAAGAATTTTCTTTTCTCCAAATAGTCATTAAAAATTTGTTCTAATGTAGCTTGAAATTGACCTTCAAAAGAAATATCGGTAAGTTCGGTTTCAAAAGTTGTATGTCTGCAATGATCACTCCAATAGGTATCCAAAACTTTGAGTTCGGTTTCGGTAGGGTTTCTATTTTCAGATTTAAAATAGTCTTGAATCATTTGCAAATCATCAAAGCCAAAAGCAAAGCCGTAATTATTATAGAAATTTTCCAATTCATCATAAGTCCAAGAGATAAATTCATTAAAAATGACAATTTTATCAGGCGTTTCTTCGGCAGGAATTTCCAATTTTGTTAGGTCTTTCTCTTGAGATTCTACCTTGTTGATAAGCAAATCCTTAACGGCAGCCAAATCATTTTCGGTAATCCCCGAAAGTTCAATTAATTTCCCACTTCTTACAATAGCCTTGTTGTTTCCGGTAAGCAAAGCGATACATTGCTCGGCAGAATCGGCTCTTTGGTCATATTGTCCGGGAAGAAATTCGGTCGCAAAATATAATGATTTTGCAGGATTCTCGTTGTGCAAAATATCTACCACAGGATCCACAAAGGTATTGTGCAAGACCTGTGTAAATTCTGCATCTTCTATCCCAAAAACATCATAGATGTTATAGACTTTTACCGATTCTATGTTTGGTAAAATGCTTTTTATTTCGTTAAAAATTTTTGGACTTTCGACATCGAAAATTCCTCTTTTTTCTACAAAAATTCTTTTATTCATTATTAATTTTTATTTTTCTACACAGATAGCATTCCTATGGAATGCATTGATTTTGATGTATTTATTATATTCATTTGAAAATGCTTTTTTATCGAATTTTTTAAAACTTCTGATAAAAAGGTAGGTACCGCATTTCCTATTTGTAAATTTTTATCTCCTCTCGAACCATAGAACTTATAGTTATCCGGAAAACATTGAAGCCTTGCTCCTTCTCTTGTTGTTAAAGGTCTTGGCGCTTTTGGATGAATACATCTCGAGGAAGATGGTGTACTTAAATTTCTTGTAATAGTTGTACTGGGTCTATTCCACCATAATCTACAATAAGTATTCGCAAATCCACTTGTAGGTCTCATTTCTTCTGGCAAATCATTTGGAGTTCCACCATCGGGTAATGCCTCCATTAACTTCACTAATTTTGGATTATTATTTGGAGCGTTGTGGTCTAAAATTTTTTGAGGTGAATTTTTTCTCATTAATTTTTGAAATTCATTTTGAGGTTCAGAAAAATATTCAATACTTTCTTCTCCACTTTTTATAAAAGGTAAATCGCTAATTGCATCAGACAAAGTTAAATAAGGATTAAGGTTATCAAACAAAGATTCCCCATTTTCCGGATTGTAGTGAGTTGGCTCTGGGAATTCAAATTTTGAATTTAATTTTGTCCCAATTATAATTATCCTTTCTCTTATTTGAGGTACACCATAATCTGCTGCATTTAATAGTTTATATGACACTCTATAACCAATGGATTCAAATAATTGAATTATTTCATTAAACAATTTGCCTTTGTTCATTGATAATAATCCTTTTACATTTTCAAAAAGAAAGACTTTAGGCTTTATTTCTTTTAATATACGAAAATATTGTTGAAATAATAATCCTCTTGGGTCATCAATAAGTCTTTTACCAACTGTAGAATAAGCTTGACAAGGAGGACCTCCAACTATTAAATCAATGTCATTTTCCTCAAGTCCTAAATCGTTTATTATATCATTTAAACCAAATTGCGAAATATCTTTACAATAAACCTTTACATTAGGATGATTGAGTTGATATGCTTTTGCCATATTAGGCAAAATTTCATTTGCTGCAATAATTTCAAAATCATTATCATGAGCAAATCCATAACTTAGACCCCCAACTCCAGAAAACAAATCAATTATCTTAATTTTTTTCATCATTAATTAAAATTTATATCAGACATTTTAGGAGGCAAATCAATTAACTTCCATAAAAAATAATTTTGTTCAATATTAAAAACGGTTTGACCTTCCATTTGTTGTCTCGTTATCCAATTGACATCATCATCATTTATTTCATCAACTTTTACAAATGCAACTTGCCCGTTAAACAAATCGAAATGTATAACAAAAGTAGAAATATTATTTTCTAATTTTATCTTCTTGGCTTCTAATACTTTGTGTTGTTTTATATCATTAATCCCTTGGAAACCTACTTGTACTTCAATTCTCACTTTATTTCCGTTGGTTAAATTTATTTCTAAATCGGCTTTCGGAGTTCTTTTGAAGGTATCTATATTTGCAAAATCATCATCTCCTATTGTAGTAATTTCTTTTTCATCAACTTCAAAAATAAGACTGATGGCTTTTTTAAAATAATTGGAAATAACAAAACCTCTCATCCAATTATAATATACCTCTTCTGGTCTTCTTCCTTGATTTCTCAATCGTGGGAGAATATCATTGACCTTCATACTTTCAAAAACCAAATTTATATTTTGTTGCAAAAAACTATCCAAATCGGTAAGTTTCAAATCGTCCTGTACAACAGTGTTTAACTTCTCAACTATTTCTTTTAATCTTGTATTTAGAAGTTCAATATACTGATAATCTACAGTTGGATTAATATCTTTGGCTGCAAAAAATGATTTTACGGAAGATTGATTGGTATAACCTAATTTTTCTCTATATTCCTTGAAATAACTACTGTCGATTATCATTTTTTAATACATTAATTACTTAAAACAAAACTATGCAGCCCAAAAAGACTGCATATATTTTACACTTTCAAATCCGACTCCAAGCCTATTAAATCTGCATATTTCTGCAAGATGGGTTGTATTTCGTTTTTTACAAATTCTTCGGTCTGAATAGGTGAAAATCCGATGAAATTTTTAGGATCTAAGACTTCCATCAATTTGGATTTATCAAATTTAAGACTATCGTCGTTCATAATTCT
>JAFDZJ010000371.1 GCA_018266965.1 Bacteroidota bacterium | reverse complement strand
TACTTTTGAAAACCTGCCAAAAGGAAAATATGCTGTAAACATTTTACACGATGAAAATAACAACAGCAAGATTGACAAAGGTTTAATTTTACCCAAAGAAGGAAATGGCTTTTCAAACTATTCATCTATAGGATTAACCAATCGTGCAAATTTTAAAAAAGCAAGTTTTGATTTGTTTCAAGACAAAGAAATTAAAGTGAAAGTGATTTATATGTGAGCCAAGCACGGATGAAAGCACATTTGCAAGCTGCACAAGTCCAAGCTCAGACCAAAGCTTGCAAAAGAGCTTTCACCTTTCCCACGCTGACAAAATTGAATAAAAAAAATTTCCTTCCCTTCTGAAAATAAAAAATACGCAACCACACAAGCCGACACGACAAAGGCGGAAAAGAGTAGTATTGACAATGGTTTGCAGGGGCATCGGACAAGAACCACTGGCTATAACATCGGTTTTGCAAGAGAACGGGTGAAGTGCTTCGTATCAACAATTTTGCTAAATTTGAACTTTGGTGCTTCGATTGAGTGTTAGTGCAAGTAATCCGTTCCCTCGCAAAGCCGAAAACCGTTAGGTGCAAGCGTAACGGACGACACAACCGATCTTCGTTAGAAAATAAATTGCCCTGAAAGACACATAGAATGACATCAAAATATAAACTAAAATCTTTCTTTCCTCTATTAGTGATTGCTCCGCTTATTTTCGGACTTGTTAACTACATCGACTTTGCGTTAGACAAGACAAAGCCGACACCACCTTTACACGGACTTCCATTAATCTTGCTTTTGACATTCACAATACTTTGGCTATTCTTCGGAGAGTTTAGGACAAAAATGATTAAAGTCGTGCTTAATGACGACCACTTATTAATTAAAACATTTGGCGGACTTTCGACAGCTAAAAAATATTTATACAAAGACCTTGACGGCTTCAAGACTTCCATTTTACGTTCAAGAGGTGGCGACAATGAATACTTGTATTTTATCAAGGACAATAAAAAGGTTGGAAAAATATCAGACTTCTATCACAAGAATTACTTGGAATTAAAAACAGAAATTAGTTCTAAACTTGACGACTTAGGCTTTGAAAAATTTTCCTACAAAGACGAACTAAAGGAAACATTTAGCTAATTTGACAATGACAACAACAGGACACGTGAACTATAACAACAAGCCTTGGTGGACAAAAACGCCAGCACCTAACATTGGTATTGCCAATAGTGGGGCTGGACATTGGAGCAATCAGCGGCGGTAATTCTGTTGTGCTGCAGTTCGGGGCTCGACGAATAAAGCCCAGCTTTAGTTCTTAATATTTAACTTTATCAAAAAGCCACGCAGTGGTTCCGGCGGATGAAATTCTAACTCCCCACCATCGGCAATACCTGCTCGTTGGCAGCAATTATTCTTCTAATCAATATGAATGACTTTGATAAACTAATTGATGAATGCAACAAGAACATAGTTTTCTATACAAATCATCTTGAAAGCTTACGGAAAAACATTGCCCTTCAAGAGGAAGCCAAAAAGCTACTTAATGCGATTGGTCCTAAACAAGACTATGCGGACTTTACAGAAATGGAGCAGTTTAACAACTACAATGGATACATTACTATCTCAACTCTAGATTTATCTGTTAATCTTTTAAATTTAATCAAAGCTAAAACTGACTGGGAGAAAATCTTTTTCATCAAAAACTCCTATCTAATCATTCATGAAACCATTATTAAGCTAAAGCCGTCAAAAGAAAAATCTCAAATACAAACGATAATTAAAGGCTGCTACCCTGAATTAGAAAAAGGGCTTGAAAATTTGTTTCAGGATATAGAAAAATTTAAAAGTTCAGTTGACTATAAAAAAATTGAAAACACACGACACTACACGGCAGGACACATTGAGAAAAGCTTAAAGAGATATTTCGATACAGTACAAAAATTAGACGGTGAGGAAGCAGCAAGCTTCATAAGCGAATTTTTAAAAATTCTGAATAAGGCTTTGTTTCTCACTCGAGACTATGCAGCTCTGGCAAACAAAAACCAAAAGGAGAAAAGCAAGGAGGTAGATGACAAGTTTAATGATTTGTTGAATAAAATTCAGAGTTTCATCAAGAACTAAACTGCTGCCAACATCGGTTTGCTGCTATGCCGGCAGACGAAACGCGGCATCAGCTTTTTGTTCGCTAATCGGCAGCAGTTTCGGCTGACTGAACGCAGATGAACAGTAGAATATATTTTGTACTTTGGTTTTCTAATCGGCTTTGGTTGCCAAGCTGACGAATATAGAATATCGGCACAGCAGCAAGCCCTGAACGTTATCGGCAACCCTAACCGACCACCGTGCAGACATCAACGAACGGACAGAAGAACAAAAAACTGCCAACGCTTCGCAAAATTAAAAGAGGTGTTTGCCAACGCACAAGCCGACACAAAACACCACATTTAATTTTGTCCCGACCAAGCCCACCCACCACCCAAACAAAATTGTAACTTTGCAAAATGGAAGATTTACAACAGATAGCGGAATTTAAAACATCACCAGAATTAGTAGAAAAACTACAACAATACAGCATAAGGAAAGAATACGAAGCAGGCAACATTATTTTAAATGAAAACGCTAATATTCGCTCTATTCCAATTGTTACCAAAGGAACCTTGAAAGTTATCCGAACAGAGGAAGACGGCAGAGAAATTTTATTGTATTACATCAAAGCGGGCGAAAGTTGTATTATGTCTTTTCTTGGTGGCTTACACAACGAAACAAGTAAAGTAAAAGCCGAAGTGGAAGAAGATGCCGAAATTTTGTTTTTGCCTGTTGATAAGGTTTCTTTGTTCATCAAAGAATATCCGCAATGGTTGGATTATATTTTCCGTTCGTATCACAAGCGTTTTGAAGAATTATTGGAAATTGTAAACGCTATCGCTTTCAAAAAAGTTGATGAAAGAATGTTGGCTTTACTTAACAAAAAAACGGAACTCACAGGAAACAAAACTTTGAACATAACCCACGAACAATTAGCCAACGAGTTAGGAACTGCCCGTGTTGTAGTTTCCCGATTGTTAAAACAATTAGAAGAAATCGGAAAAGTTAAATTGGGCAGAAACAAAATTACGCTTATGTAACAAAAGTGGCTGTATAGGTTTTTGAGTTGGTGCAATTTTGCGGCATCAATTTCAAAAATCAATGGATATAGCAGGTTATTTAGCATCAATATTTATAGGAATTTCGTTAGGTTTAATCGGTGGCGGTGGCAGCATTCTTACTGTTCCTGTTTTGGTTTACCTTTTTAGTGTGGACGCAGTTTTAGCAACTGCCTATTCTCTTTTTATCGTTGGAACTACAAGCGTTGTAGGTTCATTTTCTTATTTCAAAAAAGGTTTGGTTAATATCAAAACGGCTGTTGTGTTCGGTATTCCGTCCATTGCAGCCGTTTTTCTTACAAGGGCATTTATCGTTCCTGCCATTCCAAACGAAATTTTTAGTGTTGGAAATTTTACCGTTACCAAAAGCATTTTATTGATGTTACTTTTTGCCTTGCTGATGATTTTCGCTTCTTACAGTATGATTAAAAAGGAAAAAAGAACTTGCGATGAAGAACCACAAAAGCAACAGTTCAATTATCCGTTAATTCTTGTTGAGGGAACTGTTGTAGGAATTTTGACAGGACTTGTTGGTGCAGGTGGTGGTTTTTTAATAATTCCTGCGTTAGTAGTGTTAAGCAAATTACCGATGAAAGAAGCCATTGGAACATCGTTGGTAATTATTGCAGCAAAATCATTGATTGGATTTTTTGGCGAAAGTGGCGAAACGGTTATTGATTATATTTTTCTTGCAAAAGTTATTGCTTTTGCCATTGTTGGAATTTTTATCGGAATGGCACTTTCTAAAAAAATTGACGGCTCAAAACTCAAACCTGCTTTTGGTTGGTTTGTGTTGGTAATGGGTATTTATATCATCATCAAAGAAACAGTTTTGAAATAATTTTTGCTTGTGTAACCAATGTAACTGTAAACAAGAAAACGACTTCGCAATTTTGCATCATCAAATAACAAAAATAAAGAACAATGAAAGTAGAACAGATTTATACAGGGTGTTTGGCACAAGGTGCTTATTACATCACTTCAAATGGCGAAGCTGCCATTATTGACCCATTGCGTGAAACGCAACCGTATTTAGACCGTTTGGAAAAAGACGGTGTAAAGCTCAAATACATTTTTGAAACGCATTTCCACGCAGACTTTGTAAGCGGACACATTGATTTGAGCAAAAAAACAAATGCACCAATTGTTTACGGAGCAACTGCAAAACCCGAATTTGAAGCCATTGTTGCAGAAGATAATCAGGTGTTTGAATTAGGCAACGTAAAAATCAAAGTCCTGCATACGCCTGGACATACAATGGAAAGTTCTTGCTTTTTGCTGATTGATGAAAACGGAAAAGAAACGGCTTTGTTCAGTGGCGATACTTTGTTTTTAGGCGATGTGGGCAGACCTGATTTAGCACAAAAAGCAGCTAATATGACACAGGAAGAATTGGCGGGATTGCTTTACGAAAGTTTGTATAACAAAATTTTACCGTTGCCCGATGATGTAACCGTTTATCCTGCACACGGAGCAGGTTCGGCTTGCGGTAAAAATATGATGAAAGAAACGGTGGACAGCTTGGGCAATCAAAAGAAAATGAACTATGCCCTGAACCAACCCAATAAAGAATCATTTATCAAAGCTATTACAGACGGTTTGCTTCCGCCACCCGCCTACTTCGGAATGAATGTAGCAATGAACAAAAAAGGTTACGACACTTTTGATGAAGTTTTGAAAAACGGAATGAAAGCACTTTCGGCAGAAGAATTTGAAACGATAGCAGAAAGCACAGGAGCATTGATTTTAGACACACGAAGCGACAAAGAATTTGCAAAGGGTTTCATTCCGCAGTCGGTAAACATTGGTTTGAATGGCGACTTTGCCCCTTGGGTGGGTGCAATGATTGTAAATGTAAAACAACCGATTTTGTTGGTAACAGAAACAGGCAAAGAAGAAGAAGCCGTAACACGTTTGAGCCGTGTAGGTTTTGATAATGTGTTGGGACATCTTGCTGGTGGTTTTGAAACTTGGGAAAAAGCTGAAAAAGAAACCGACACCGTAAACCGCATTACACCCGAACAATTTGCTTCGGAAGTAAAAATTGGCAAAAACAAAATCATAGATGTTCGTAAAGAAAGTGAATATTCAGCCGAACACGTTGAAGAAGCATACAGCAAGCCATTGGCATACATAAACGATTGGGTTAAAGACATCAATCCGCAAGAACATTTTTACTTGCATTGTGCAGGTGGCTACCGCAGTATGATTGCAGCAAGCATTTTGCAAGCAAGAGGTTACAGAAACTTTACCGAAGTGGAAGGCGGTTTCAATGCTATTGCACAAACCAATGTTCCTAAAACCGATTTCGTATGTCAAAGCAAAGTGTTAAACTAATTTTCATCACAATAACAATAATAGCAATGTTTGGAATTATCAAAAATATGTTTGCACCAACAGACAACAGCAACTTGAAAGAAGTTGTAAAAAACGGTGCGTTTTTAGTGGACGTTCGCACACCTGCCGAATTTTCGGGCGGTAGTGTGAAAGGAGCGGTAAACATTCCATTGGACAAAGTGCCAAGTCAATTATCCAAATTTAAAAACAAGAAAAGCATCGTGGTTTTTTGCAGAAGCGGTAGCCGTAGCGGTCAGGCAAAAAGTATTTTGGAAAGTAACGGTTTTCAAAATGTAATCAATGGCGGAACTTGGCAAAATGTAAAACAAATAGTAAATCAAGAGTAATGAAAAAGAATATGGGAACAATAGACAAAGCAATCCGCATACTTGTAGCGGTTGTTATTGCAGCATTGTATTTCACAAATGTTATTTCAGGAACATTGGCAATCGTATTGGGCATTTTAGCGGTGGTGTTTGTGCTTACATCATTCATCAGCTTTTGCCCATTGTATTTGCCTTTTGGTATTAACACTTCAAAAAAGAAAAGACAATGACACACAGCATAGAAGTAGAAAATATAAAATGCGGAGGCTGTAGGAACAGCATTAAAATCGCTTTGCTAAAAATTAGTGGTGTAGAAAATGTAAGCATTGACAAAGACACAGAAACAGTAACCATTGACGGCACAGCAGACAAAAATATTTTGGTGCAGGAACTTTCAAAATTGGGCTATCCCGAAAAGGGAAACAACAACCTGATGAAAAAAGCAAAATCGTATGTGAGTTGTGCAATCGGAAAAATGAATTAACAATGAAAAACTATTTAAAAACTTGGGACTTTATGCGAGTGCTGCGAT
>JAFDZJ010000370.1 GCA_018266965.1 Bacteroidota bacterium | reverse complement strand
GAACTTGGCATAGAAGCTTTGCTTTCACATTAGTATAGAATCCTTAAACCCGTTTGCCCTGTATTTTTGGAACAATCAGAAATCAATAAAAAAAATGGAGTAGAAATTTTCTACTCCGTTTTTATTGAAGAAAATTTACCTTTTAATGAAATTTCTTATCTTAGATTCGACTCAGAAATACACAACAGGTATCATAAATTATTTTTTATTTTTCTTTGATGATATTTTCAAATTTTGGTAATTCAGAAATCGCAAAAAACTCATTAGTAATTTTGTCCAAAAGGTTTTCTGTTTTGATGTCTTCCTCTAAAAAATCTTCTATTTCAGAGTGTTCGGGTTGGAAAGTTTCAATGATTTTTTCATCACTTACAGAAAGTCGGTGTCTGATATTTTTAAAAAACTTTACTTCCGAATATTCAACTTCTTCATCGGCATAGATAGTTTTCAAAGCAAAATCAATCAAGGATAATTCTTCATTTTCTGATAATTTTGAATGCGAGAGTAAATCAAAATAATCTTGAATAAATTGTTTACTATTTGTATTGATTTCATTGACTAAATGATTGATAGTTTCGTGAAAATTAAAATCATTGAAAAGTTCCGATTTTTCACAAAAATTTTCAATGGTTGAGACTTCTCTTTTGTCAATATTGCCATCTGATGCCATACAACAAAAGGCTGTTTTTAGTAATAACTGTTCAAAATTTATTGCTTCCATATTTTTATTTATTTAAAACCAATTCTTGGTCGGTTATTGTTTTCTGGTTGAGTTTCTCCTTCCATTCTCGCTTTTATTTGCAGGTATTCTTGCAGTTGTTCTTGGGAAAGAGAGGATTTTTTTCCTTTTATTATTTCAAGAATAATTTCTTCGGAAATTCTTGATTTCTCTTTTAATGCTTTTCTTGCTGCTTCATCTGAAATGAATTTTATATCACTCGAAACGAAATTTTCAGTTGCTTTGGCAAGTGTGTCATAGTTAATTCCAATTTCTGTGGGTCGTTTTTTAAGATACAATTCAAACATGAGTTTTCTTGCTTCAAAATCAGGAGGAGGTAAATAAATGTGTTTGTCTAAACGACCCGAACGCAAAATAGCAGGGTCAATAGCATTGGGTCTGTTTGTCGCTCCAACAATGAAAATTCCATCTTCTCCACAGTTGTTCATTTGTGCCAAAAACTCATTGACAGCACTGGTATTCATGTGGCTGATGTTAGAAGTGTCTCTGCTTGGAACGAGTGCATCTAATTCATCAATAAAAATTATGCTCGGGGCATTTTCTTTGGCTTCATCAAATAAATTCTTGATGTTTTCTTGGGATGCATTTACTCATTTACTTTGAATATCAGAAGGTTTAATCTGATAAAAATTAAATCCAATTTCTTCTGCCATTTTTTCGGCAAAAAAAGTCTTTCCACATCCTGGAGGTCCATAAAGCAACATTCCGTTGGGAATGGTTAAACCATATTCTGCATATCGTTCTTTGTCGTTCAACGCATCAATAACATCTAATTTGATGGTATCTTTTAATTCCTGCATTCCTGCAATAGCTGAAAAACCTTGCCCATTTTTAGTTGATTTAGGAGTGATTTTATTTTCTTTTTGTTCAGGTACAGAAAGCTCGATTTCCAATTCTCCATTTAAAGCCTGAATAAATTCCTTGGCTGATTTAAAACGATTTTCAGTTTTCGGTTGCAAAGCTTTTGAAATAATAGCTTTGGTCTGTTCATCGCTTATCTCTGAGAATTTTAAAGGCTTTCTTCTTTCTTCTAAAATCACTTCTTCTAATTGGATCTTATCAGCTTTGTATTTTGATATTTCGACAAAATAGGGAGGTAATCCCTCCAATAGATGATAATACAAAGCACCTACCGAAAACAAATCACTTTGTGGAGAAAACACCTGATTAAAAGTTTCGTTAGCTGTATAGAATAGATTTAAACCTTCCTTTTGAAATTCTTTATTGGATTGTTTAAGAAATCGGGCATATCCAAAGTCAATGATTTTGGGAATTTCTAATTTCCCTGACAAATCCAACATTATATTGAGGTTGGTAATATCATTATGGATAATTTGTTGGGAATGTATATAATTTAGACCGTTTAAAACTCCCAAAATTATCTCTTTGGCTTCATAAGGATTGAGTTTGGTTTCCCGTTTCATTTTATCGGCTAAAGTTTCTCCGCTGATAAAATCCAAAACAACATACGCTAATTTTTGATTTTCAATAATTACATTTCCGCTATCCAAATATTTAACCAAATTAGGATGTTTGACTTGTTTTAGGATTTCGATTTCCAAAATATCACCCTCATTGTTAAACTGTGTTCGATGCAATTTAGAATAGTCAAAGAGTTTCAAAAACTTGGTTTCCTTATTTCCATTTTGCACACGATAAGTTTCTGCATAATCTCCTTTTTTCAAGAAGAATTGCACCGTGTATTTATCGTCAATGATTTTATTTTTAGTTAATATATACATTTGTTGTATTATGATTTTTTAATTTATTCTTTTAACAACCAGTCTATTACATTTATTTTTTGTATTCCTTTGTAAGAACTTTCGGGTTCTACATCCATTGTGAGTAGTGTGCGTTTGTTATAATCTTTTATCAGTTCAAAAGGTCTCATTTCCCTTTCAAAAGTACTTTCTTCTCTTGTACTCCAAGCAACCTGAAAGTATTCCCAATCACCTTCATTTGTCATTACTGCAAAATCTACTTCTGTTCTATCTGCTTTTCCAATGAATACTCGCCTATTTCTACGAAGTAATTCAAGGAAAATGATGTTTTCTAAATTATGTCCCAAATCGGAATTTTTTGTTTTTCCGAGTAATGCCTCTTTAAAACCCAAATCTACAGTATAATATTTCTCTTGAGTTCTTAAAAGATTTTTTCCTTTAATATCGAAACGAGGTACTTTATAGAACAAGTACGCTTCAGTTAGTGCATTTAGATAATTATCAATCGTGTGATATGATATTGAATATCCTTCATTTTTGAGTATATTAGATATTTTGGAACTTGAAAGAGGAGAACCGATATTATCCAACATAAATTTTAAGACAAGCTCAAAATTTCCTTCTTTATACCAATTATGCCGTATAAAGATATCTTTTTGTGAAATATCATTGTAGATGTTTTGTAAGTATTTTTCTATTTGATTGGATGGGAGCTCAAGCATTCCAGGCATCCCTCCATTTTGTAAATATTGGGTAAACAACAAGTCCATTCTGCTATTGTCCTCAAAAGCACTAATATATTCCTTAAATGATAAAGGATAAACTGGAATAGAAATATATCTACCTGTGAGCAAGGTACTTAACTCGCTGCTTAACAGGTAGGCATTTGAACCGGTAACATAAACATCAATATTGGATTTTACAAATAATCCATCAACAACTCGTTCAAATTCTTTTACATTTTGTACTTCATCCAAGAATACATAACAAGATTTGGATAAATCCAGCTGATTAACAATGTAATAATACAGTCCGTCGATATCGTTCAGAAATTTACGGTTTTCAAAATCTTCAAAATTTAATAAAACAGTTTGTGTTTCTGAAATACCTTCTGATTTTAGGTATTCCCGAAATAATTGCATAATGGTGCTTTTACCACATCGGCGTACACCAACAAGTATCTTAATAAGATTTTTATCTTTTAAGCTTTTTAAAATCTCAAGATATTCTTTTCGTTGTATCATAATCTTTAATTTGCTCAAACTTTTTTTATAAATGTTTAGACAAATTTAGTTTTTTAATTTTCTAAAACCTGTATATTTTTACAAGTTTTAGAAAATTCACACATTGTATTAAACTTTATAAGATTTTAAAATCCCATCACACTATTTCAATTTTTTCAGATTGTTATTCTCCAATAAAGATTTCATTTGGCTGATGGCTACTTTATTCAGTTCTATTAATCTTTCACTTTGCGATAATTCGTTTCGGATTAAAAGAGCATTGATTGACTCCATATTGCTCAATACGACTAATTGTTCAATAGTTGCTTCATCACGGATATTTCCTTTGCTATCGGGGTTTTTATCACGCCATTCTTTAGCAGTCATTCCAAACAAAGCTACATTGAGCAAATCGGCTTCGTTGGCGTATATAAATGTTCGTTGAGGTTTCGTAACTTCCTTTGGAATAAGATTTTCTTTTATAGCATCGGTATGGATACGGTAATTGATTTTTGAAATGGTGCGTTGTAAATTCCATTCCAATTGCTCTTTGTTATTTTCTTCTTCTTTAAGTCTCTGAAACTCTTTAATTACAAATAACTTAAACTCAATAGAAATCCATGAAGCAAATTCTAAAGCAATATCTTTATGAGCAAAAGTTCCGCCATATCTACCAGCTTTTGACACAATTCCGATGGCATTTGTGTTTTCTATCTAGCGTTTTGGGGTCATTACAAAACTGTTTAGTCCGGCTTGTTTTCTAAACCCCTCGAATTCGAGGGGTT
>JAFDZJ010000036.1 GCA_018266965.1 Bacteroidota bacterium | reverse complement strand
GATTACTATTTGCCATTTCTCTTTATCTCGTCTTTATATTTTTAAATGTCGTTTTCTGTCTTGCGGTGTCGTCCTTTACGCTTGCCTGTAACGTTTGGCGGCTTTGCGTTCGTGCGGGATTTCAGGGCACAAAACTGTCAACCTAGCACTAAAGTTAAATTGAAAAACTGCACTTGAATTAACCACCGTCACCCCGCATGACGCAAAACCGCTGTTGGCAGCTGGCGTTCTTGTCCACCGTGTCTGAAAGTCACTGTCTGCTTGGGTTTTACGTGTCATTGTCCATTTTCTTTTGTCTCTGTATGTGTCGGGTCGTGTGGTTACGTATTTTTTATTTTCAGTAGGGTGGGAGATTTTTTTTAATTCAATTTTGTCAGGGTGGGAAAGGTGGAAGCTCTTTTGCAAGCTTTGCCCTGTGCTTGGGCTTGCGGGGCTTGCAAATGTGCTTACACCTGTGCGTTGGCTAATAATATTCTTTAATGTAGTCATAAGCTCTATTAAACAAATCTTCGTCTTTAATTTGATACTTAGTCCAAAGCACTTTTCGTAGTTCTCTTTTTACTTCTCTTTCTCCAACTGTCGAGTTTTGCCAACCGTCAAAGCGAACAACCCTTACAATTTCATCAATATCGTTTACGATGCGTTCAACTATGGCAGGTGTCGTGTCTGTTTTAAGTTCTAAAAACAACTCTGTCAATGCTGCTTTTGCGTTTTTCTGTTCTTCTACCGGTTCAACGCCTTTCTCTGCTTGGAGTGTCTCTTTGGCTAATTGGCAAAGTTCCTTAATGAATTCAATGGAGTTTATCAAACCTTTCTCTGCTTTGTCACGTATGGCTTCCAGTCTTTCACTAAGTCGTTTGAATGTAGGGTTGTTACCATGTTTATTCAGTCGGCTGATGAGAATTTTTAAGACCTTTTCTGCTTGTTTTGGGTCTTTTTTATTCATCAAATCGTCAATCACTTCTGCATCCAAAATCATTTCGTCCATGTCGTGATTGATTCCTGAGACGTGTATGTGCTCATGTATCAATGCTGTTGTCTGTGCACCCAAAGCATGCCACAACAATCTGCCATTGTCGTCTGATGATGGTTTAACAGAAGTATAAACCTGCGACAACCATTTATAGTCTTTTTCAAATTGGTTTAATACAGGGTCAGGTGAAAGTGCTTCCCACAACTTTGTCAAGCTGCTGAAATCTTTTGCAAAGGCATCCCGTTTTTCGTTAGTGTTAATGCAGTCTTGTGCCTTTGATAATCCTTCAAAACCTGAAATTGTTCTGTCCACGCCTGCAAAATGGTTTAAGCATTTTTCCATCCATTCAGGCAATTTGTCTTTCAATTCCTGTAAGTTGGTAATAACCAATTTTACACTTTCTTCATCAAATGCAAGGGCTTTTGCGGTATCGTCAAATACTCCAAAGTAGTCTACAATTCTGCCGAAAGTTTTATTTGGGAAAAGTCTGTTAGTTCTGCATATCGCTTGCAATAGCGTATGGTCTTTCATCGACTTGTCTAAATACATGGTTTGCAAAACGGGTGCATCAAAACCTGTCAATAGTTTTGCTGTTACAATCAGGAATTTTAAAGGCGAATCGGCATCGTTGTATTTCTCAACCACCTTTTCCTGTTTGTCTTTGTCCATTGCCCATTTTTGCTTGAAATCAAAATCATCATTGGCAGATGAACTGATTACTACTTCGCTTGCTTCGGGGCTAATGAGTTTGTCTAATTCTTCTTTGTATTGCACACATGCGTAACGGTCAGGCGTTACAATCATCGCTTTCAATCCTTCGGGTTCAACGTGTGCTTTGAAATGTTCTATAATGTCGGCAACAATGGTTCTAACTCGTTCAGGCGATTTTAGAAATACCGCCATGTTTGCCGCTTTCTGACTGAGTTTGTTTCTGTCTTCTTCACTTAGGTCGTTTGCCATTTCTTTAAACGCTACATCCAGACCTTCTTTGTCAATGTGATAATTGGGCAAACGTGGTTCAAAGTGTAAAGGCAAGGTTGCGTTGTCTCTGATACTGTCTTGAAACGTATAACGGCTCATGTAGCCTTCTGTATCTTCTTCGGCACCAAAAGCCCAAAAAGTGTTTTTATCTGCTTTATTTATCGGTGTCCCTGTTAAACCAAAGAGAAATGCATTGGGTAAAGCGTTTCGCATTTTTCTGCCCAAATCACCTTCTTGCGTTCTGTGTGCTTCATCAACCATCACAATAATGTTTTCTCGCTTGTTCATGTCAGGATAAGCATCCTTGAACTTATGAACCATGGTGATGATGATTTTCCGTGTGTCTTGTTCCAATAGCTTGTGTAATTCTTTGATGCTATCGGTAGTAATCATGTTAGGCACTTCGGCTGTGTTGAATGTTGCTGTGATTTGTGTATCCAAATCCACTCTGTCCACTACAATCATTACCGTTGGGTTGTGCAGGTCTTGCTGCTTTCTTAACTTTTGAGCTGCAAACAACATCAATAAAGATTTTCCCGAACCTTGAAAATGCCAAATCAATCCTTTTTTGATTCGTCCTTCTTTTACCCTTTCTACAATGGCGTTTGCTCCTTCGTATTGCTGGTAGCGACAAACCACCTTTATTTTTTTCTTTTTGCTATTTGTTGCATAAACCGTGAAATACTGTAAAATGTCAAGCAGTGTTGATGGCTTAAGCAAATGCGTTAATTGTTTGGCAACATCTTGTAAGCCGATAAAATGACTTAACTCGTCTTTGTCATTTTCTAAACGCCAAGGAGCCCAAAACTCTAAAGGTGTTCTTACGCCACCAATAAAAATTTCTTTCCCTTCTGTTGCGAATGAAAATACATTGGGGACAAACAATTGCGGAATGGAATTTTCATAAACCACATTAATGTCATGTGCACCATCAAACCATGTTATAGCAGGTCTTACGGGAGTTTTAGCTTCGCCAACTACCAAAGGAATTCCGTTCACAAACATCACAATGTCGGGAATTTTCGTCTCTCTGGCTCTTAGTTTGAACTGATTACACAATACAAAACTGTTGTTCTTTAATTCATCAAAGTCAATCAAACGAATGGCAACATGCTCATTGTTTTTGCCAATAGGCAGCGAAACTTCATTACGAAGCCATTTGGCAAATTCTTCGTTTGCCCTTACCAAACCTACATTGTTAACCGTGATTAGAATAGCTCTGAGTTTATGGATAACTTCTTCGGCTTTGTCGGGAATGGCAGCAATGGCAGGATTTAAACGACAAAGAGCTTCTTTCAATTCTTTCTCAACGAACACTTCGGTAATGTCACGCTGCAATAAATCGGCTTGAATGTATTTCCATTTTACGCCACCTTCATATTCTACGGCACCTTCTTTTACCAGATTTCCTTGCACAGCATTTAGATTCACCCCGGTGAGTTGGTGAATGATGAAATGCTCTACTGTATTTTGTTCATTAAATGCCATTAGTTAGTATTGATAAAATCATTAAAGTATTTTTCTATTGTAGTATGAAATTTATTTTCCACTCCCGATAAGACAAGAGTTTCAAAGTCTTTAATTATCATCTTTGCTACAAAAGTATATTGACGGTCATCTTTCAGTCTCAAAATAATATCACTGAAAATAATTTCTAATTGTCTTTTAAACTGTGCATCTGTTAATGGGTCAACATCAGCTTTCCACTCTTTTATCTGCCTATTTATCCTATTTGTGATATCATCTATTATTTTTTGTCTCGCAGTTGAAAGTGGTTGCCGATTTAAGTCACACACTTCTATTGTTTTTTCAGCAAAAACAGAATTATTTTTTTGGGCTAAATCACCATTTCGCTTGAGTAAAAACTCTGGAATTGGGTCTTTATGTTCAGGATTAATTAGAAGCGGAACTTCACCAGCAATATGAGGGGAGGTGTAACGATTTGCAATCAAATCAACATCACCATTAGCAAGAAAAGCTGGAGGATTTACTACTCTTGAGTTTGGTGCACTTAATGGGAATCGGTTACCTTTGTTTCCTTGTTGATTACATTTTGGACAAGCTATCAATAGATTACTCCATTCATTTGCCAACCAGTAATATCCTACATGTGTTGTTCCAGCAATTAAATCAATTTGATCTACGCCTGCTTTTGGTCTATAATGCTCAACATTTTCAGATGCAACAACATTGATTCTTGATTCACAATAACCGCATTTATTCTTATATAAAATATTGAGAGCATCTACAACTGTTTTTTTATGGTAATATGTTGCCTTTTTCCCCTTTCTAGTGGTAACAATATTTTTCAATTGACGCTTACAATTATTACTTGTCAATGCAGTTGGTGGCGATGTAATATCTTTAGTTATATGCCTCATGATTTCCTAAGATTTCGTGCAATTTCTTTTAACTGAATTCTTAACTCATTATTTTCTAAAACCTCTTTGTAAGTATCTTCTGTTCTAACTAATTTGTTTTTGTTGTGGCTGACTGGAATAATTTCCTCTAGGTCAAAAATTGGTGAGGTTAGAATTGCATTTGGCAATAAGTCTTCAAACATTACTCGATTGTCCATACGTTCTATTGCAACCCCTTCTTGTGCGGTTCTTTTAACAACGTATATTCTACTTTTTAAAGGGGCACCTAATAATGGAATTGGGCTATGTGTTGTAACTATAAATTGAATTCTCGGAAAACTATCATGAAGTATTTCAGGAATCTGCTTCTGCCATTTAGGGTGTAGGTGGATGTCTATTTCATCGATTAAAACAATACCTTCTAATTCTGCGGGGTCAACAATGCTAGTTTGTTGCTCAAATAGTCGCAGCATCATATCACCTAACATTGCAATTAGACTTTTTAAACCTGAAGAAAGGTGATTATAATTAACGCCTTTTTCAATTTTATTTCCTTCTAAGTCCTCTTCAAAATATAATAACTCTTGTGTTCCATCCCATGGCATTTCCCTAATGTCATAAAGGTTAGGAATAATATTTACAAGCATTTGCTTTATGTTTTCATAACGAAGCTTTGACGATTCCTTATCATTCTTAGAGTTAATACTAAGTTGATTAATTATCCATCTATTCAGGTCTTTTAGAACAGCATCGGGTCGGAATATACTGTGAAGGGGATGCATTCTCATTTCTATATCAGCCGAATTCCTTTCCCCAAAATATCTATCTTGAGTTATTAACCTGGAAGGTCCAAATGATGCAAATGGGACAGATTTTAACTTGCTATTTAATGGTTCAAATTTTGATATTTTGAACCGATTTGTTCTACCATTTATATTCAAGCTAAAATTGATTAGCCAACTTGAATTATCTGGGTCATAATTCTCTAAGTAGAACTTATTCCCTATTGCAGTTGCCAACGCTTTTAATAAGGATGTTTTACCACTTCCATTTTCACCGACAAGGAAAATAAAAGGAGTGTATTTGGAGATTCTACTAAAACTAGCTCTATCGATAGGTTTGTATTTTTCGACTGTAAAAGCAGTTAATGCGAAAGGTAAATTTTCTAATCCTAGTTCTTCCTTGTATTTCTTAACATTTAGATGCCACTTCTCAAACTCAGATGGATTTATAAAACCAATACTATTGGTTTCATCTTCACTTATCAGTTCTTTTAAATTCTCATTGATTATTCTGTCGATGATTATTTTTTCGTTGCCAAGAAATTTTTGAAGCGATTGTAAGTAATCAGTTGTTTGAAATTCTTTTGTCCATCTGTCCTTGCCATTGGAGTTTAATTCTAATTGTTTTACAAAGTATTTCGATGAACTTTCAGCCTTCTTTATGCTGTCTTTGGTTGTTATTGTTAAAAATGTTCTGCCTTCATTTGTAATTCGGAAAAAGATATTTGGTGTTTTGTTTTTCCAATCCATGCCACTCCAAAAGGATACGGCTAAGTAATTATCATTACCATAAAACCAAAATCCTTCGTCAAGTTTGTTTTTTTGGTTCGACCTTCTAAATGTATAGTAAAAGGTTCTTCCGTTGCTTATTTCTTGTTCTCTGTATTCTTCCAGAAAATCGTAAACGGCTTCATGTATGTCAACTATATTTTCCAAATCTTGCTCAGTTTGATTTTAAAAAATTGTCCAACCATTCGAATGTGTTCTTATACGCCTCATAATGCTCACGAACGTATTTGTTAGAGATATAAACGGTCTTTTCGTTTTTGGATATTTTGTGCTCAGAGTGTTCAGCAAGTTTTGTAGATGGGATTACCCAAAAGTCTGCGGTAGCAGTCAACTCATCTATTTTGCCATGAAAGCAAACCAATGCGTAAAATAAATTTAACTCAATAGGTAGCTTACCTGAATTGCCAATCAACCAGTCATTTCTTTTGTTTACTCCTTTTACTTCCACAATGCAGATAGCACCTTTTTCGGTTTTTACGATGATGTCAACACCTTTTTTATTCCCTAATGAGAGGTAAGCATCTTTACCAGCACGGCAAAGCAAACTCATCATCAAATATTCTGATGCTAAGTTGGTGTTGTAGTTGGTATCTGCGTTTTTTTTCATTTTCACACACCCAACTTATTAAACAATACTCTATTTCTTTTTTTGGCATTTGCCAAAACTTGGTCGAAAGTCAAAATCTCAATCATACACCTTAAATCTTTGTTGTAACCGTAATAGCCCAAACCATCATAAGTTTTTGATAGTTGTGCATAGCTTGCCCACTTTTCAATTTTATCATTTATATCGCAAACCAAATAGGTGTAAAACCATGTTTCGTCTTTAATTGGATATCTTCTTCCTTTTCTTGTAATCTGTTTGCCTGCTCTGATTTTTGAAACATAATCATATATCTGCTCTATTGGATTATCTTTTTCAGGGTCGTAATTATCTCTCATCGGTCTTTTAAATTCAACTAAAACAACAGAATTGAAAGGAGCGTCTTCTCCTTCGATAAAAGAAATAGGGTTATTAAAAATCAAAAGGTCTGGCCTGTCTGTGCTTTCGGTTTCAAATCCTTCAATAGAGTTCAAAGGTTTGTCAGAAGTTAGAAAGGTGTGAAAGCTTAATCTTTCATCTATCAACCACAAATTTTGGTCTTCAAATAAAACTTCATCGCTATCTTTTTTTGTAGGGAAAACTATATCATGAACTGTCTTTTCAAGTTCATATTTCCCTTTTTGGTTTAGGTCAAGAGATTTTTCAAAAAGTTCAATAATATATTTTCGATGCACAACATATTGTGCAAGCTTTGATTTATTTAACTCTGATAAATTGTGTAAAACCTCTAGATATTTCTCCCTCAAAGTGTCGGGGTTTTCCTCTGCATCAGTAATACTTTGTAATATTTTATTTACCTCTTTTCGAGATTCAAAGTCAATATCCTGATAGGCTTTATAAAGTTTTAAGTCTATATCCTGTTCCGACATGTTTTCGGTAACAACTATGTTTTCCAAAACTGCTGAGTGTTTTGCAAGAATTCTGTATTGAGGCGCTTTCTCTGCAATAAAATTATTCAATGTATCAAGCTTTTTTTGCCTAAAATTCTCAACTACATTTTCAAAGTGCTTTCTAATTACTGGTTCAATAGCAGCATATAATTCCTGTTTACTTATTAATTCCGCATCAAACAAGCCATCTTTGCTGAATTCAATTTCAGTTCTTTCATCATTAACATTTCTGTCAAAGTAGTCCGATTCGATATAGCCGGCTATCAAATAATATTTCCCTGTTTCTTCATCCTGTATTTTACCGTGCATATCTTGGAAGACTTTATTGATATTAAAGTCTTCAACTTCTCTATGATTCGCACATAAACTCATTCTGTGATAGGTTAATTCGTCATGCTCGAACCACTTAATTATGTTGAGTTTAAAGTCGAGATTTCTAACCTGAAAATTTTCTATGAAGTTGTTGCCAGATATTAGTTGTTCAAATTTTCTGTTGAGATTTATTTGTGTAGCACCATCTGTCAAGGTAATTACAGGAGCATCAACCCTTAGAAAGTAAATTAAGCAATGCTCAATAATTCGATTGGCAATGGTTTCTGCTTTTTTAGGACATTTAGATTTATAGGGGTCTTTGTAGCCTGATAATTCTACTTTGGTTAGTCTCTGAGGTTTATCTTTTAGTTCTTCAATATTTAATCCCTCAATGCCAGTTTCACTCTTTAAATTAAACTTGAAAACACGCTTCGATGGTTTTTGATTTTCATAATAAACACTTTCTATTCTTACATCTGAAAATGCCTTTAACCATAAAAAACGACCAATGCCTTTACCGCCTCTGTCTGATTTATGTGTTGAATATGCTTTTTTAAATGAATTATAGTTGTCTTCGTCAAAACCAATGCCGTTATCGCTAACAGTAAATCTATTGATGTATGGTAGATTACTTTCTGATTCGTCAAACTCTAAAACAGTTTCGCGGCTTATATCAATGTCTATCTTGCCATTTGGTATTTTGGCGTCTTCAATTGCATGAATTGAATTTATTATAGCTTCAAATAAGGGCAATAGGGTATTTCTATCAGCCAGCTTTAAGCTCTTGATTCTGCCCTTTAGGTCAATTCCTATTGATTCATTATTTTTCTTTGCCATTAACCTAATATTTCATTCAATAATTTCTGCTTCAACAACTTCAAAGTGGCTTTTCGCTGTTTTAGTTGTTGAATAGTTGTATCAAAATGCTGCAAAACTTCTAAAATCTTTCCCTGTGTTTTCAAATCAGGAATGGCGATTTCAAACGTTTCTAAGTCTTTCCATTTGGTTCTTGGTGAAAGAGAACCTGCCGAAGTGCTTACTGCATGATTGATGAATGCTTCTGCCGAAATGTAATAAGGCAACAATCCTTGCAACATTTTATTTGCTTTTGCTCTTATTACCAAAATATCGCCTGAACATATTCCATCAAAATCGGCTACGGCAACTTTCTTTAGGTAGGCTCTGCGTTTTCCAAACAATACATCGCCTTTTGCAAAGCGTTTGGTAAATGTGGTTCCATTGGCAACTAATCCAAACCCTTGAAGTTGAAAATTATCTGCTTCAATCCATTCCAAACCCACAAAGCGTTCTACTTCTTTTTCGTATTCGGGATATTTCTTATCACATTCTGCAATGGATCCTATGTTCGTTGGTGTGCAATTTTTACTATTGAGTAAATTGCCAAAAACAGGTTCTGTGCTCACCAAACCGTTCACCAATGTTTTCTGCAATGCCTTCAAATTCTTCTCTTGCCCATCCACCTGCTCCATAGCCGTTTCTATGCTTTGAAACAATGCCGCTATTTGTTTTTGCTCTTCGAGTGGGGGAAGAGGAATGTCGAGATTTCTTATTGATGTTTTCGAGATTTCTTTAAAAGTTGTGCCTGATGACAAACTTTTAATTAATCCAACTCGTGAATGAAGCCAAAATGCCAAAAACCAATTATCCAATAATTTTTCATTGCAGATAAAATTTGCGAAACCTTGATTTGTTGTTACTTCTTTTCCTGCAATTCCAATTAAACCAATTGTAGCTCTTGAAGTAAGTAATACTGTTCCTTTTGGCAAAAGCTTAGCACTTGATTTTTTGTAACCTAATTCGTTAATGTTTTCTTGTGAATTTAAAAGTATTTCAATCTTTTCTTTTGGAATTTCAGTTGGTGTAAACCATGGTATGTCACCACCAAAATATTCAGGAATATTTCTACTAGGAGTGCCACCGCTTATTACTTGGCAAATACTTCCAATTTTTTCCGGTTTCCATTTATCCTTTCTCAACTTCATGCTTCTATTCCAATATTTTTCAGTTGAGTAAATAGGTTTTCCAATGAAGCATTAATCTGTTTTTGCCCTGCTTTTACATCGGCAATCAGTTCTTCGGTATTGTGTTCAATGGTATTGGCAGCTTGCTTCACATAAAGTTGTATGCTCAGGTTGCCGTTGTTGGCTAATACTTCTTTGTTGTTGGCTACTTTGGTAAAGCCTTCGGCATCTTTAAACTTCCAATAGGCATCGCTTATCTTTTTTATGTGCGGTGGTTCAAGCCAGGCATTGGTGCGTTCTATGCGTAGTTCCTCTTTAGCATCAATAAAAATAATCTTGCCTTTTCTTTCTTTGGGCTTTTTCATGCGGCACACCAGCAAACAACTTTCCATGCTGCTGTTGTAAAACAGGTTTTTGCCTAAGCCAATGACGGCATCTACATAATCTTCTTCAATCATGCGTTTGCGTATGTCGGCTTCGCTGTCTCTAAACAATACGCCATGCGGCCACAGCACCACGCAACGCCCTGTTTCGGGGTTCAGGCTTTTCATTATGTGCTGCTGAAAAGCATAGTCGGCACAACCCTGCGGTGGTGTTCCCCAAATATTGCGTCCAAAAGGGTCGTTTATCCATTTGCTTTGGCTCCACTTTTTTACGCTGTAAGGCGGGTTAGCCATAATCACATCGAACTTTTTAAGTTCGTCATTCTCCAATATCTGCGGGCTGTCTAAAGTGTCGCCCTGCACAATCAAAAACTCATCTACATTGTGCATGAACATATTGATACGGGCAATGGCAGAAGTAATCAGGTTCAGCTCCTGTCCATATAGTTTCAGCGTACGGTATTCTTTGCCTTGCTCTTTCAGGTGCAAAGCGGCACTCAACAAAATACCGCCACTGCCGCAAGTAGGGTCGTAAATGCTTTCGTTGCTTTTGGGGTCGGTAATTTGGGTCATCAGTTTTACCACCGTGCGGTTGGTGTAAAACTCGGCTGCTGTATGTCCGCTGTCGTCTGCAAATTTCTTAATCAGGTATTCGTAGCCTTCGCCCATAATGTCATGGGGCACATTGGCTACACTCAAATTCATTTTGCTGAAATGCTCAATCAGGTCAAGGAGTTTTTCATCGCTCATCCTTCGCTTGTTGGTCCATTGGGCATCGCCAAACACATCATGCAGCAGTTCAAAGTTGGCTTTTTCTATGCCGTTAAATGCTTTTACCAAAGCTTCGCCTACGTTAACGGTTTTCTTTCTTACATCTTCCCAATGGCAACCTTTGGGTATTTGAAAACGGTGGTTTTCGGCAAACGAAGCATAGTCTAAATCACCACCACTTTCTTCTAAAGCCAACTGAAATTCTTCATCATACAGGTCGCTCACCCGTTTAAAAAACAACAAAGGGAAAATATATTGTTTGAAGTCAGCCGCATCAATCATTCCACGCAGAATGTTGGCTGCTCCCCAGAGGTAATCTTCTAATTGTTTTTGAGTCATGTTCTATCGTAAAATTCAGTTCGTAAAGGTAAATTTATATAGCTAAAGTTTGTCGTTGCGGGTTGGCAAAAAACGGCTCTTTGGATTTTGCCTGAAGGGTTGGCTTGTGCGGTTGGGGCAAAAGCCAATGTGCCGTTTGCGGGCAGGTAATAAAATTGAATTAAAAAAAATGCGGGTGGGGAAAATAAAAAATACAGAATGGTAGGCAATGAGTGTCGGCTTACTCGTTGTCCGTTTTCAATATGGTCTGTATGTCGTTGTTCACCTGTCAAAATTTATTTCTCTTTTTTGTGTCAATAGTCTGCTGTGTCGTGTCGTTTTACGCTTGCTGCCAACGGTTTGGGGCTTGGCGTAGTGGCGGATTTTTAGCACTACACTTCAACCGAAGCACCAAAGTTCAAATTTAGCAAAAAGTTTCATACGAAGAACGTCACCCGCCATTACGCCAAACCCTTGTTATCAGCTGCCCTTCTTTCACTCGTTGTTTTGTCGTGTCGGGTTGTTGGTGCGTTTGCTTGGTAGCTCTTTTTCATTTTTTGTTTGGCTTTATGCGGTTGGCAAAAATGAAAATGTGCTACCAAATGCGTGGGCTGTCTTGTTTCGTTTTGGTTCTTTTTTGGCTCATTTGGCTCGTTATTGGCTCATTTTTGGTTCAGCAACTCGCAAAATATAATGTATATCCCGTTTTCCACTTCCCTGTAAAACGATAATTTGTCTGTTTATTAACTCTGTCAAGTCCCTTGTTGCGGTTGCTTTTGAAACGGTATTCAAGGTTTGGTAGTCGCTGTTTGTTATTTTTCCTTTGTCTTTGGTGTGCAAAACCGCTTTCACTTGCCTGTCGTTCAGTCCAAGTGTTTGCAAATAGTCAGCGTTGTAAATGTCTTTTCTGAAAACCACCCAAAACCCCGACATTTCGTAATAGTAAAGCGGTTCGGGAAGTCCTGCCGAAATACATTGATTTGTCATTTTTGAAAATCCACGTCCCCACGCTTCAATGTAACCACTTCTGAAAAACGCATTGGCAATGTCAGGATTATAAGCCATTGACGGGTGTTTTGTTTTGGTCAATTTTTCCATTGTCCAATCTTCGGGAAGTTGCCCTTCGTTCCAAATCATTATTTTGTCTTTGTAAACGCTGATTTGAATAGGCGTGTAACCTGAATAATCTTTGTGAGCAACGGCATTCAAAATTGCTTCACGAACGGCATCTTCGGGATATTCAAACGTTTCTACACGATGTATTCCCTCGTAACTAATGTATGCTTTGAAATACTTTGTAAACAGAATTTCCATTGTTTTTTCAACCTGTTCAAACAAATTTCCGTGAACTTCGTCTTGGAAAATCAAATCGGCATCAGTTTCAAAATATCCGATTTTGATGTAAGCACCGGTTACAAATTTTTCAGGGTCAGGGTGGAACAAAAGAATTGCTGCCCGTTTCAGATAACCGTTTTCAACGAGTTTCAAGTTTTCCAATAAATGCTCGTTGCTGTCGGTTAAACTGTCTTCCGAAAGACGTTTGTTTTTGAAACCACGTTTGCGAAAAAACTCAAACGCTTCTTGTTTCAAATCTTTTTCAGAAACTTTTGGAACAGGTACTCCGTCCCAACGTTTCCCTTTTTTCTGCAACAAGAATTTATCCAAAGCCGCACCTTTCAATTCTTGCTTGGTACTTCCACTTCGGTAATGATATTGTCCTTTGTAGCTTATTGCGTTTGGATAAGGTTCAACAACAATTTCCAAATAATCTCCTTGCTTGGTTTCTTTCAAATTCACATCAACTAAAATACCCAAAACATCACGCACTTTGTTGGGAATTTCTTCCAACAACTTTTTTGCATCAGCAACACCAACAATCTTTCCGTCATCATCTTTACCGATGAAAATAGTACCACCATTGGCGTTTGCAAAACCGCAAATCCATTTGAGATATTCATCTCTCCAAGTGCTTTTGTATTCTATGTTTTGGCTTTCTGACACGGTTGCAAAGGTACTCATTTTTTATATTTGAGTACAGTCTTTCAAACAGAAAAACCCAATTAGTGCAATGATATACACTAATTGGGTTTTAAATTTAGAGTTTCTTCTGTTAAGCTGTTTCTTCCTCTTTCTTTTCGGGAAACATCAACGATAAAATTACCGAAAGCACCAAAACGCCACCGACAATTCCTAATGAAATTGAAGATGAAATATGAATCCAAGGGGAAATAACCATCTTAATGCCGATAAACGCCAAAATGATAGATATTCCGTAAGGCAATTTGCTGAACATATGAATAAAGTTCGACAACAGGAAGTATAACGAACGTAATCCAAGAATAGCAAAAATGTTGGAAGTGTATAGTATGAATGGGTCTTTTGAAACCCCAAAAATTGCAGGAATACTATCTACTGCAAACAATACATCGGTAAATTCTATAACAGCAACTACAACCAAAAGAGGTGTAGCAAGTCGTATTCCGTTTTGGATAGTGAAAAACTTATCCTTATCGTAATTGTCGCTCACTTTGTAAAGTCTTTTTACCAATTTTGCACCTGCTGAATTTGCAAAATCCTGCTCATCGTCATCATCTCCGCCTCCCCAAGATTTTATACCTGCGTAAATGAGAAACAATCCGAATAAGGTTAAAACAACATTGATTTCAACAGCTTTTCCAAACAATTCATAAGTGGGTAGATAGGTCAAATTGATAATTCCAACTCCTGCAAAAATGAAAATGGCTCTAAATACCAATGCTCCTAAAATTCCCCAAAACAGTACTTTGTGATGTAGTTCTCTCGGAACTTTGAAATAGGAAAACACCAAAATAAAGACAAAAAGATTATCAACAGACAAAGCCTTTTCAATCCAGTATGCTGCTTGAAATTGTGTAAATTTTTCAATGGCTAAATCGTGTCCGCCTGCATCTTGATTGAAAACATAATACACTACGCCTGAAAAAACCATTGCCAAGGAAATCCAGACAATTGTCCAAATCGTAGCTTCTTTATTTGTAACGATGTGGCTTTTTTTGTTGAAAACGCCAAGGTCTAACAATAGCATAATGACTACCGTGATACCAAATCCCCAAACCAGTCCGGGGTGTAAGTTTAAAATACTCTGTTCCATTTCTCTTTTTGTTTTTTAATTGTTTACTAATTGAACTATGACCAATCTTCCGCCATCTTCTTTGGACAGTAATATTTTTTTACCGTCTGTTATATCTACTGATGAACCTATTGGAATTTCTTTATCATCTGTTACATCTTTCATTGATGTGAGTTTTCTGTTTATCAAAATCCATTTACCATTATGAAAATGAAAATCCGCAACGGGTTGTGTTTGTTCAGGTGTCAATTTCTCATTTGGAAAAACATTCCGGTTGCTGTGCCATTGATAAATATTCTGCCCTGAATAAACCATTAGTCTGTGATTTTCGGGTCTGAAGTTGCCAGCTTTTGGCGAATAGTAAAGGTTTAGAACAGGAAGTTGTCCTTTGTATTTTGTTCCGCAAAATGGGCACTTGGGCGAAGTTGAATTATCAAATACAAACCATTTTTGTTCACAATTTGTATTTTGACAAGGTTGCATTAAATCAACGGTTTTTATCAATGCTTCTTCCCATTGGTTAGCTGTTGGTCTGATACTTGGATTATGTAAACCGTCAATAAATGCTTTGTCAAACAAATCTTTCAAATAAGGTCCCGTAACGGTGTACGGAATTTTGCTTGCATCAGCCCAAGGCAAATGCGTTGGTTTCACTTGGTTTAGTTTCGGGCGGTTTGATTTGTCTGTTGGGTGTTCAATAAACAATGCTTTTGAACCCATTGAAAGTTCCTCGTCTTTTTGTGGGTCGGTATCGTGGACTTTTCCGCCACGCAATGGGTGGCGATACAACAAATACATATAAATCATTACAGCCAAAGCGTGGCGGTCGGTTGCTATGCTTGGCAATTTTCTGTTCGGGTCGTTTTTGGGTAAATGAATTGTTGCCAATACTTCGGGTGCAATAAAATCAGGCGTTCCTACCACATCGGGCGGAAACTTGCCCGGAACAACCAAACCGTCAATGTCTATGATTGCGGCTTTTCCTGTAACAGGGTCAATCAAAACATTTTTGTATGACAAGTCGGAATGTGCTAAACCTGCTGCGTGCATACGCCTAACGGCACGACTGATTTTAATGCAAACGGCAAGATATTTTCCCCAATCGCCTAATTCGGATTTATCCAAATGCAGTTTGAATTGCTGACTGCGGTATTGTGCCGAAGCAAACCATTTTCCTTGCTTTTCGTGTCCTTTTATAATGTCTGCCGAATGAAATCCTTTCTGAAAGAAAAAATGTTTTTGATAAACAGGAACAACAATGCCTGTTTGTCCGTTGTGTTCCAACATATCAGAAGGCCAGCAAAATAATTCTTTCCAATATTCGCCACCTGCCTGATTAAAAATGCGTTCTCTGTATGTCTTTACAATGTTGGTTAATCGCTCTTTTGAATTGAAATCTTGCTTATCACGAAAGAACGCAACCACATACGATTTGTCGGGCGAAAAATAAACATCTTTCATTCCGCCTTGCATTGGCGAGCCGTCATCAACAAACTGATACGTTTTGCCCTCTGCGTTTTTTACTGTGATAGTTTTACTCATAGCGTTTAATATAAAATTGCAATAGTTCTGTCATCGTGATTGCCCGCACTCCAAAAGTCTAACCAAGTCATTAGTTCTTGTGCTGTTTCCTCAATCGGTTTTGTGAAATCTACTTTGCTGTTGTCTTGATTGTTGCCGTTCAAATCGTCCCACAACTCATTCCATTTTTCAATTTTGTTTAAGTTGTTATCGGTTTGAAATTTTGCATCGGTAATGCCGTCTGTCATAAGAATTAAAGCGGTAAAATCTTCTACAACTTTTAATTTTATGCGATTGTAAACAGAACTGTCAGCAAAAATGTCGCTCATTGTCAGAAAGCGTGTTTGCCCTGCAAACTCGCCACTGTCGGGCGTTCCCAAAACAGCAACTTCGTTTTTGTCTTTGTTGTATATTCCAATGCCACCGTCACCTACCCAAAAAGAAGTGATGAGATATTTGTTTTCGTATTTTTTTATCAAAACGAAAATGAGCGTAGTGGAATAATCTCTGATTTCCGCTTCTTTCTTTGTCGCTTCTTCTTTGATGTTTTGTTGAGCCGTAAATGCAGCTTTGACTAATTGTGTACTTAAAAGTCCACTTAATGTATTTCGGTTTTCGTCTGTTTCTTCCGAAAGAAAATTTTGAATGGCAGTTTCAATTTCCTGCAATTTTTCTTTTTCTACATTTTTGAAAAATTCAATAATTGTTTCGCAAGCAATTTCAGAGCCTTTGCGACTGTATTTTGCCGAACCTGCACCGTCTGCAACGGCAATAATTCCCCAACCTGTTTCATCTTGAAAAGTATATTCAAAAGCATCATCTCTCGGCTTTGCTTCGTGGGCGTGGCTTCTGCCACGTTTTGAACCGATAATCAGTTTTCTTGTTCCAAATTCAAAATGTGCGGAAACATCATCAGGTTTGTAATACTCAATGTCGGTTGGTGTTGGTTCGTTTTTCCAAAGCGATTTCGGGTCAGCATTTACAAACAGTTTAATTTCTTTTTGATGAAAAGGTTGTTCGTCTGTTTCTGTTTTCAATTTGAAATTAAACTTTAAAACAAATTCGCCCGCTTCCTTTGGAACGCCTGAAATTTTGTTTTCTTCTTTGTGAAATTCAAGCCCTGTTTTTTCATCGGCTTCAATGTTGTAATCGCCAATGATGTCATTTAATTTCAGTTGCTCAAAATCAAACACAAATTCGTATGGCTTATTTACCGTGCCGTTTGTCAAAGCAATTTGTTTGACTTTTACATCTTCAATTTGTGTTTTTTCTTTCCATTTATCAATCATTGCTTGTTGTGTATTTTTAATTGAATTATATGCGTTAGTTATGAACTCGTCATTAGCAAAAGGTTCTAACAAAACAGTGTGATGTTTCTCCATACTGATTTTGTGCTTTTGCAACAACTGTTCTAAATATGTTTTCGCTTCGTTCATTTTTTATCCTTGTGTTCTGTTTACATCAAATCCACCTTCGCCAAATCCGTATTCACCTTGATTACCGCACCAAGGGCAAGTGCTTATTTTTTCTTCACCAATGCAATGAATACCGCCACATTGACAAGCCGCAAAACCAAACTGATTTCCGCAACTTGGGCAAGTTGGTGCACCTCGTAATTCTTCGGTATTTATTTTTTGAGAAGTGGCGTTTGAATCGGATAATTCAAAATAATTATTGTCCACCTGATACGCCCCAACTAATCGGTATTCTTTTGTTGTAAGTCCTAAATCGCCAAAATCGGAATTGCTTAAACTCTTTCTGAACTTGATTAAATAAGGTCGTTTTGTGTTTTGGCATTTTGCAGCAATCACAACAAAGTTGTCATCAACAAATTGTTTGGGTTTGTTTTTTGACAGGTCTATTTTTTCAATTACTTCATCATTCATTTTTGAAAGTTCAAAGCCCGAACCATTGCTATCCACGCTCAAACTGCTTGATTTGATTGAAGCCGTAACCCAACGGAAAAATTCTTTGTAAGATTGAGTCGTTGTGTTTTTGAACAGCAAAACATTATCGGTCAGCTCTTTCAGCAAATGCAAGTCGGTTTCTTCGCCAAATGAAACAGCAACCAAATTTGTTTGGCGTTGCCAATTTTGTTTCCATTCATTGAAAGCCGCTTTTGTATCGTCCGTAGGCACACCGTCAGTAAACAAAAAGATAATCGGTTTCCAATCGCCTTTTTGTTCAGCGGTTGTTTTGATTGTGTTTTTACGCAACTCAAACATTAACTGTCCCAAACCAACGCCCAACGAAGTACCTCCACCAATCGGGAATTTTGGCGGATAAAAATTAACGATGTCCGTAAGCGGAACTATGGTTTGTGCCTGACCTGCAAACACAATGATTGCAATATGCACCGTTTCCAAAGCGTAAGGGTCGCTTTTCAATTCTTTGATAATGGTTGCCAATCCTTCTTCCACGAGTTGGATTTGTTCCCCAACCATTGATTCGGAAACATCAATTAAAAAGTAAATGGGTAATCTTCTGCTCATAGCATTGTTTGAATTATAAGGATTATTATTAGTAAAACAATTTGTGTCATATCCACGCCTACACCACCGCCAACGTGATAGGGTTTAAAAAACTTTTTGAGTAAGTTGAAAACAGGATTGAATATGCCGTTGAAAAAATTGAATATGCTTTTATAGTTCGGATTTAGTTTGTCTTTATAGGGCAAAAGTTTAGAGTAGAGAAAAAGCCCTACAATGAAAATATCGGTTAATATGACAAGCCAATTACGCATTTTAAATCACTAAATGAACTTCCGCAGGTGGCGGTGGTAAAACAATTTCTTCTGTTGTGCCTACGCTTTTATTTCCTGTTCCGATTGAAGCCGATACCCATTTAAAAAACGACATCAGCGTTGAACTGTCGGCTGTATCAAGATGAACAACATTATCGGTTAGTTCTTTCAATTCCGTATCAGATGAATGAGAACCTGCCGAGCAAGCAACAATGGACGCAAAATTTTGTGCCTTAATGCGTGATACGGATTCTTTAAAATCTTTCTTGTCGGCAGGAACTCCTCTCGTTAAAATAAAAAGCAAGGGTCGCCAATCGCCTTTTTGTTCGCTTGTGCCTTTTAGCAATTCTTGATTTAATTTTTCGTTGAGAAAGAACAATGCTTTCCCCGTGAATGGCGGACTTGATTCAGGAATTTCGATTTCGGGTAATTGTAGCGATTCCAAATCTGTCAATGGCAATACCTGCTTAGGTTCTCGGTCAAACGTGATAATGCTTATATACACTGATTCCAAAGCAAATGGGTCTTGCCTAAGTTTTGAAACCAAAACCTGCAAGCCATTTTTCACAGCTTCTATCCGTTCACCACGCATTCCGCCTGATGTTTCTATTAAAAGATATACAGGTAATCTTCTCATTCTTATTTCAAAAGTGTTTCAAGGTTATCAGGAAAGTTTTTTGACACATTTTTTAAATGCAGTAACAAATTCTTTTCGGTTGAATCAATTTGACCATCGCCTTTTATTTTGTTGTAAAGCCACTCCGCTTCGTTGGTATCAATTTCTCCTGCCGAAGTTTCATCTTCCAATAAATAACTTGAAACGGCTTTGATAAATAATGCTTCCCAACTTTCGTGGTTGGCTTTTCCCGAAACAGCATTGTTCAAGTCAAAAAGAAATTCTGCTTCTTCGGTATCAATTTTACCGTCTGCAAATAATACGGTTTCTAATTCTTTTACTTCTGCTGCATCAATAATTCCGTCAGCAAGAATTTCATTTTTTAATTGTTCTAAACTTTTCATTTTGTTTTTCTTTTAATTGTTTGAAACTATTTTTTACCCAATACGGTTTTGAGAATTACATTCATTATTGATGAACCTATTTTTCTTTCTATTCCTTGTCGTGAAGTTGGAACACCCGTTTTCCTTGCAAAACGTTGTTTTGCTTGGGTAATTCCTAATGCCCTTTTCCACGAAAATGACCAACCGAATTTCCCCATTTTATACAACGATATTTACTTCGGGTGGTGGTGGCGGTAATTCGTTCAGTCCTGCAACTTCTTTTCCTCCGCTTTCAATTTTTTGACTGCCTGTGCTGATAGAAGCCGAAACCCATTTGAAAAATGCTTTGATTGTTGCAGAATCAGCCGTATCAAGCGATACAACCACTTCTGTAATTTGTTTCAAAATGTTGGTGTCAGCACCCGAACCTGCTGCACAAGCCACTACAATACCTGCTTTTCGTTGTTGAAATTCTGCAAGTCCCCTTTGCCAGTCATCGGTAGGCATACCGTCTGTCATAATAAAGACAAGCGGTTTCCAATCGCCTTTTTGTTCAGGTGTTGATTTGGCAATTTCTCGGTCAATACATTCGGCTAATAATTTCAACCCTCCGCCTAACGATGTTCCGCCACTTGCGGAAATAGTCGGCTGTTGAAACGAAGCAAGGTCTGTCAATGGAACAAGCTGTTGTACATTGCTGTCAAATGTGATAACGCTTAGATAAGCTGTTTCCAAAGCGTAAGGGTCTTGGCGTAATGTTGAAACCAAAACCTGCACACCATTTTTTACGGCTTCAATGGGTTCGCCACTCATTGAGCCTGATGTGTCAAGCAATAAATAAACTGGTAATCTTCTCATAATTATTGGTATGTATAATTTTTTAAAATGTCAATGAAATTGTCCGTGTGGTGTGGTTCGCCAATGGCACGAAATTTCCAATCGCCATTATGACGATACACTTCTGCAAACACCATTGAACACACTCCGTTATAAGTGCTGTCGCCCGACAAACTGAATTTTGCAATTTCTTTTCCTCGGTTGTCCACCGCACGGATAAAAGCATTTTCAACCATTCCGAAATGTTGGTTGTTTTGGCGACCCTGATAGATAGAAACCACAAAAAGAATTTTCTGGTACTTCTCTGAAAGTGAATCTAATTTTACGATGATTTGTTCATCATCGCCATCGCCTGCACCTGTGCGGTTGTCGCCTGTTAGCCAAATATGTCCGCTTGGGTGTTTTAGTGAATTGAAGAAAATAACATCACCGCCATAAAGCCCAACCTGTCTGCCGTTTTGGGCTTGTACCGTTCTGCCTAAATCAGCAACTTTTCCGTTGCTGTCAAGCAAAAACGCAATAGCGTCTAAGTCGTATTCTTCTTCTTTTCCTCCAAAAATTTTTCCAAGAAAACCGCTTTGTTTTTGACGAACGTCCCAACCTAAACCAACTGTTACCGTTGATAAATCAAAACTTTCTCCTCTGTCATTTTTTCGCAGGTCAATGGTTTGACCTTTCTGTAAATTGATTGCCATAATTTTAATTTTTATTTTTTAATATCTCCGTCATAATATTTTTCTAAGAAAAATGCCAAGTCTTCTTTGTAGCCAATTCCCGAAGCCTCAAATTTCCATTGACTGTTTCTTTTGTAAAGTCTTCCAAATTCCACCCCTGTTTCAATCGAGAAATCCTCTCCCAATTCGTATTTGGCGATTTCCTCACCTGAAACATCATCAACTATTCTGATGTATGAGTTTCTTACTTGCCCAAAATTTTGTTTCCTCTGTTCAAATTGATCGATTGTTACAACGAATAGTATTTCTTCAACTTCATTTCCGACTTTGGATAAATTTATTTTAATGCTTTCGTCATCATCACCGTCACTTGATTTTCCGTCAGGGTCATCTCCCGTGTGTATTAAACCATATTTTCCTTCCCCACAATTCACACAAGGATTATCTCGTCCGTGTATTCCGTTTCCACAATAGTTATTGTAAAAAATAAAGTGATTTTCAGAAACAAGCTTTCTTTTCACATCAATCATAAATGCCGAAGCATCTAAATCGAAGTCGTGTCCTGTTCCTTCGTTTGGGTCCCAGCCCAAACCTATGGTCATTTTGGTAAGACCAATGTCAATTTTCTGACCTTTTTGTAAGTTGATTGCCATATTGATATTTGTTTTAAAAAATTACACTTTTCAATTTGGCGTTTACGCAAAAAAAGAACGTGAGCTAATTCCCACTGCTTGTATCCTGAGGTCCTTGCAAAAACCCGTAGCACAAAGCAAAAAGGAACGCCCACGCTTTACCGTAGGCGTTTCCACTTTTACCCTCCTGTGCTACATTTGAAATTTTGCAAGGTTTCAGAATACAGGATTTTTAAAGCGAAACGCTATATTTTATATGTCTTTAATTCTTTTTTTAGTTCATTGTTTTTTAATTTCTTTTTGTCCAATCTGCAAAAATAATAAAATATTTCTTGTGGTGTATTTGTTGATTCAATTTTT
This sequence comes from Bacteroidota bacterium, assembly GCA_018266965.1. Lineage (GTDB taxonomy): Bacteria > Bacteroidota > Bacteroidia > Flavobacteriales > Weeksellaceae > Amniculibacterium. Next base: position 2,247 of record JAFDZJ010000036.1, on the reverse strand, counting down.
ATGTATCTGTCTGTTTGGGCGTTGTGTGGTTGGGGCAAAATTAAATGTGGTGCAACAGCGTTGGCTTGGTGCGGTTGATTGCACCTCTTTTAATTTTGCCGAAGCGTTGGCTTGTTTGGTCATTTTCTTTCTGTCGTTTAATTTTAGCACTGTCGTTCGTTTAGGGTTGCTGATAACGTTTTCGGGCTTTGCGTTCGGGCGGGATTTCGAAGCACAAAAGTTGATATTATTACTAATGTTTAATTGAAAAACTACTGTCCAGATTTTGCACTTCAGCCCGCCTGACGCAAAACCCGTGTTAGCAGCCGTTATTTATTTCAGTCCTAATTTTTCAATTTTGTTTCCTATTGTCATTTGTTTCATTTCCGTTTCCAACGCTGAAAAGTCTGCTTTTTGAACAGATTTGATAAAACTTCCGTTGCTTAGTAAATGTATTTCATCGCAAGTGTCGCTCAATGTTGAGAAAATGTGTGATGAAATAATAACCGTCTTGTCAAGTTCTTTTAGTTTGTGAATAATTTCCGTGATGACGATGTTGCTTTGTATGTCCACCCCGTTAAATGGTTCGTCAAGTATAAAATAGTTGTTGCCTTGCAAAAGAATTGCTGTCAATGCCAATTTCTTTTTCATTCCTGTTGAATAAGTAGAAGCATATTGATTTAAAGGTAAGTCAAAAATGTTTCTATCGTCTATGTCGGAAATTTTGATGTCCCTTGCGTTGCATAGTAACTGAATATATTCTTTTCCTGTAATTTTTTGAAAAAAGAAAGGTTCTGTCAGCAACAAACCAAGATGATTTTTAATTGGGTTCGGATTTGAACTAATTTCGCCTTCGTAATCTTCAAGGTCTGCGATGCACCTGAACAAAGTTGTTTTTCCTGCACCATTTTCACCAACAATACCATATACGTTTCCTTTGTCAAATTGTATATTGATGTTTTTCAGAACTTCATTTGCCCCATATTTTTTTGATAAATTTCTGACTGCAATCATTTTAACAAATTACTAAGACGGTTTTCGGATTTTTTGAAAAGATAAGGAATTAGCACAACAAGTATAGGCGGAAGCCAAATACAAAGAGCTAAAAGAATACCTTGTGTAATGTTCATTTCGTCAGGATACGCAGAGTATTTGCTAACGATTACGCTGATTAGAAACGCCCAGCCAACTAAAAAGAAAAGTGAAAGTATGATGATATTTTGAGGATAGAAAATTGCAATAACTATTGCGATTGGCAATACAAGCGAAGTTGAAAAAAATATTGCCGTTTTAATTTTGCTAAACAAAAAGACTTTGGCATTCACGCTGAAACTCCAAACGTAATATTCATTTTCTGGTTTTGAGTAATAACTTAATGTGGTCGCAAACACAAGCAACATTGCAAATACTCCAAGATTGAAGTTGTTTACAGAAATGGCAATAGCTGTCAATGCGTATGCCGCAAAAAACAAGTAAAACGTGTTTCTAAATCCTGTGGTAAATTCAAAAGGTCTTTTTGAAAATGGTGTCCAAATAGTAAAGTTTAAGGTCGTGCGAAAATTCAGAAGGGCTAAAATTGTCGCCAAAACAAACAATAGAAGTGCAGAAAGAAAGAGTTGTTTGTAAAGCAGAAAAATTAGAAATGGCAATGAGCAAATAAGGTTTTCTGTTACTCTTATTTTTTTCAGTTTTGTGTAGCTAAAACAAATTTTTAAAAATTCTGTTCTTCGAGTTTCTGAAAGTTTTCCGATGAGTGTCAGAGCCGAAAGCATAAAAATATATTCGCCAAATTCTGTTTTGCTAAATAAGTAAATTGAAAGTCCAACAAAGCCAACTGTCAAAACGAGATACGCAAGTAATGGTTCAAATCCTGTGTCTTTAAACCTGCGGTTTGTCATTCTGTATTGAAGTTCAAAATATTCTTTCATTTTACTTTTTACGGTGTCGTCCTAAAATGGCTGCTAACGTCCAGGGCTTGCCGAAGTGGGGGAAATAGAATTCCGTCCAGCCCGGCTAACTGAAGCCCAATTTATAAATAAAAGTTGATGACATGCACAAAGCTAAATAGAATTACGTCCAGCTGGGTATGCAGCACAACAGAATTACAAAAGTTGAAACACGGCTTCCGTCCGCCCCCATTTTGGCAAACCCCATGTTGTACGCAGAATTACTCGTAAACAAAAGTGTACTCTGTCCTTATTATACTTTTTTTATTTGCAAAGTAGATTTCTTGCTTTTTCACCAACAAGTTTCTTTTGTCATATATGT
>JAFDZJ010000369.1 GCA_018266965.1 Bacteroidota bacterium | reverse complement strand
TATTGGATTTTTGTAACATATATTTTGAGGTATTTTTATAATTTAAACTAAATATTTATTTTGAATATTATGAAAGTTAATCATTTTTCAAAAATTCCTTTCCTGGCATTTTATCAACAATCACACCGTTTTTGAGTACCAATACAAATGGATTACTTCTAGCAATTGTTTTTATAGCAGTGGCATCCATCATACTACCTTTTATCTTTTGGAATAAATTAGGATTAGGCGAAACTCCCATTACAAGAGCATTTTTTTGTTTTACTAATTTGTTTTCAATAGCAAGTACCAAAGATTTGTCTGCTTTTTCCGGTGCATAAGAAAAAACTAGTATTGCCAAAGGTGCATCAATAATCTCTTGGGTATAGTTATTTCCGGCAGCATCTTCTATATTGAATTTTACAATTTCGGATTTGTAACCTTCCTTTACCAGTTCTGTATGATTTTTATTTTCTTGAATTTCCCAAGGTGTGCCTTCTCTCCAATATTCTTCTTTTTCCACGAAATCATCTTGTGAGACTTGTTTTTCTTCTCCCGTGGATTTGTTTTTTAGTGTATAGTACGATTTGTATTCGGCGGGGTTTTTGGCAATTTTTTGTTTTTCCAATTTCAGATTAGTTCCAATTTTATAATCTCTAAAATCAATGATTGGTTCGGAAACAATACCATGAATGATGATAAACCCAAAAATAATACTACCTAGTAAAATCGCAATAAGTTGTAATTTTTTAGGATTTTCTTTTAGTTTAAAATCTTTTTTATAAAATATCCACAATAAGACCAGTCCAGCCAACAATACAATGTCTTTTGTAAAACTTTGCCAAGGTGTGAATTTTATGGCATCTCCAAAACAACCACAATCGGTAACTTTGTTGTAAAAAGCCGAATAAAAGGTGAGAAATGCGAAGAAAACACACAAAGCAATCAATAACCAAAGTGTTTGTTTTAATTTTATTTTCAACAAAAGCATCAATCCCAAAACAAGCTCCAATCCAACTACCAGAACTGCAATTGGCAAAGAAAGTTGTTCTAAAAATGAAATATTGAAAACCGTTGGGGAGAAATACTCTTCCAATTTGAAAGAAAAACCAACCACATCTACAGCTTTTACAAAACCAGAAACGATAAATATGGTAGCAATGACAATTCTAAAAAAATTAACAACTATTTTTCTCATGATATTTTGGAGTTACAGATTGGCTTCTACTATTTTTATTAAACAAAATACGGCGTAATTCAGCATATCATAATAATTGGCATCCATACCTTCGGAAACCAAAGTTTTGCCATTATTGTTTTCAATTTCTTTGGTTCGTAATACCTTTTGAAAAATCAAATCCGTGATAGAAGTTATCCTCATCTCTCGCCAAGCTTCGCCATAGTCATGGTTTTTTCTTTGCATAAGAGATTTTGCCTGTAGTGCAAAGTTGTCATATAGTTTTAGCGTTTCTTCTTTTTTCTCATACAAACTTTCAGATGTTCCTTTTTCTAGTTGTATCAAACCAATAATTGCATAATTGACAATGGCGACAAAACAGTCTTGTTCGGACTCGTCTTCTACTTTTTGTTCTGTTTTGGTTTGCAAGGTAACTAGTCTTTTTACTTTTATGTAGATTTGGTCAGTAACCGAACTACTCCTTAGGATTCTAAATGCAGAACCATAATCTTCATATTTTTTGGAGAACAATGCTCTACATTCAGCAATTGCCTTGTCATATTGTATATTGGTCTTTGTCATAATGATACTAAAACTTCAAAGATACTCATTTTGATTGATATGAGCCAATGAATAATATTGGAAACAACCCAAAAAAAACTGCCCAATAAATTGGGCAGCTACAATTAAAAAACATTTATGAAAAATTTATTTTTTTATAAATTTCGTAGTTTGAGTTTCCTTGTTGGTTTCAATTGCAATTGTATAAGCACCATTTTCCAGGTTTCTTACATCAACAGAAGTTCCTTCTAGTTTTGTTGCAACTTTTCTACCGGACATATCATATACAGTAACCGATTTCACTCTGTCTTTTGTATTGATGTTTAGTCTATCTGTTGTAGGGTTAGGATATACTGCAATTGTTGAATTTTTAGCATCGATTTCATTGGTAGCCAAAACTCCTTGTAGTACTTTCACATCATCTAACAATAGGTAATATTGTCCTGTACAATTGAAATGTCTGAAATATACTTTTACAGCTTGTCCGTACAAAGAATTTGGTATAGCTACCGTTTGTACTGTAGCAGCACTAGTTGCACCATTTACCAAGGTTGCTTCCTTCACAGGAGTTGCAGAAGCTGTAAAAGCAGTTGCTGCAGGTAAAATATACACAGCATAATGTTCAGCTGCCCATTGTGGATCGGCTGCACCAATTGTAAATCTTAAATTAAGAGGACCTGTTGCAGGAAGTGTAATACTAGGACTCGCCAACAAATTGTTTGGAGTTAGGTCATCTCCCATATTATCATCATAAGAAGCAGATGCCATAAAATTGTCAGTAAAACCATTTACAGGTTGTGTAATACCGGTAATTTGTTCCCAAGTAAAACCATCACCATCGGTATCAGTATTTGTCCACCCTGTTGGATTGTCAAATGTTTCGTTGAAGATAACTGTTTGTGCATTTGCAACACTCATTGTGGTAACTAATGCAAAAGAAAATAGAATTTTTTTCATAATAATATATATTTAAAATTAATTTAACAAAAGTACAAAAAATTCTTATACAACCTTTGATGTATTAAATTTTTATTAAAAGAAAAAAAATCTATTATCATAATAATCAACCACATTTGGAGTTACCACAATTTTTACAAATCAAACAACCTTCTTCGTATATTACTTGGTCGGTTCCGCAATTGGAGCATTTTTGTCCGTTGGCTTGTGTCCCATCTGGAATATATCTTTTCAAAGCTCTGGCAACACCGGCTTTCCAAGTATTGATAGATTCCGAATCCAACTCCATTTGGTTGACCAAATCTACCACTTTGTCTATCGACATTCCGTGTCTTAAAGTACCCGAAATAAGTTTAGCATAATTCCAAAATTCTGGACTAAATTTATGAGAAAGCCCTTCGATAGTTGTTTTGTATCCTTTTATATTTTTAAACTGAAAATCGTATCTGGACTGTCCATTTTCATCTTTATTTTTAATGATTAATCCATCATTCACCCATCTTGGAAGCAATATTCCTTCGTCATCATCTGCCAAACCTGTAAATATTTCATAAGGTTTTCCATCTATCAACCCTACGAATGCCACCCACTTGTCTTTATTATTTTGAAATCTTACTACATCGGCTTCTAGTATTTGAGGTCTTTTGGTAGGGAATTGAGAAATATTTTCTTCTGTTTTTTCTGAATTTTTATCGTCAGCTGCAACCAAAACCCCAGACCTGGATCCATCTCTATATACGGTAACTCCCTTACAACCAACCTCCCAAGCTTTCAAATACAGTTCGTTTACCAAATCTTCGGTAGCATCATTCGGGATATTGATGGTTACAGAAATAGAATGATCCACCCATTTTTGTATTTCGCCTTGCATTTTTACTTTACTCAACCAATCTATATCGTTGGAAGTTGCTTTGTGATAGGGTGACCTTTCTATAAGCTGTTGTATTTCTTCATTGGAAAAATTTTTATTGGTATCGATATTATTTGCTTTCATCCAAGTTTTGAAATGATGATGAAAGACAATATATTCTTCCCAAGAATCGCCTACTTCATCAACAAAATCCACCCTAACCTCTTTGTCGTTGGGATTCACTTTTCTTCTTCTTTTATATACAGGAAGAAATACAGGTTCTATTCCGGAGGTTGTTTGAGACATTAGACTAGTACTTCCGGTTGGTGCAATGGTTAGTAGTGCTATATTTCTTCTACCATAAATTTTCATTTCTTCATACAATTCCGGATCGGCAGTTTTTAATCTCAACATGAAAGGATTTTTTTCTTCCCTTTCAACATCAAAAATCTCAAAAGCACCCCTCTCTTTTGCCATTTCCACAGAAGAACGATAACAAGATAATGCCATTTTTTTATGTACTTCTACAGAGAATTCCGTTGCTAATTGGCTACCATATTGCAAACCAAGAGCTGCCAACATATCACCTTCTGCAGTAATACCAACACCAGTCCTACGACCTTGAAGTGTTTTTTTCTGAATTTTTTCCCACAAATGCTTCTCGGTATATTTTACTTCTTCATTTTCGGGGTCATTATTTATTTTTTGTAAAATAGCTTCAATTTTTTCCATTTCCAAATCGATGATGTCGTCCATCATTCTTTGAGCTATTTTTGCATGTTTCCCAAACAATTCAAAATTGAATTTTGCTTCTTTGGTAAATGGTTTTTCTACATAAGAATACAGATTAAGAGCAATTAACCTACAAGAATCATAAGGACAAAGCGGTATTTCTCCACATGGATTGGTAGATATGGTTTCAAAACCCAAATCAGCATAACAATCTGGCAATGACTCTTTTATAATAGTATCCCAAAACAATATGCCAGGTTCGGCAGATTTCCAAGCATTATGAACAATTTTATTCCAAACACTAGTCGCATTTATATTTTTAGTAAAAGAAGGTTCTTTGCTATGGATAGGATATTTCTGTTGATATTCTTTGCCAAATTTTACCGCATTCATGAAATCATCATCTATCCTAACCGAAACATTAGCACCGGTTATCTTACCCTGCTCCAATTTAGCATCAATAAAATCTTCGGCATCAGGATGATTAATGGATACAGACAACATCAAAGCACCTCTCCTTCCATCTTGTGCTACTTCTCTTGTAGAGTTGGAGTATCTTTCCATGAATGGAACCAAACCGGTGGAAGTAAGTGCAGAATTTTTTACAACAGAACCCTTGGGACGGATAAAAGACAAATCGTGTCCAACACCGCCTCTTCTTTTCATAAGTTGTACCTGCTCTTCATCAATTTTCATGATACTTCCATAAGAATCGCTATCCATTCCATTTCCAATCACAAAACAATTGGACAAGGAAGCAATCTGGTAAGGGTTTCCAATCCCAGTCATTGGACTACCTTGTGGAATAATGTATTTGAAATCTTTTATTAAGTTAAAAATTTCATTTTCAGAAATTGGATTAGGATATTTTTTTTCGATTCTTGCAATTTCAGAGGCAATTCTCTGGTGCATATCGTCTGGAGTTTTTTCATAAATATTTCCATCTGAATCCTTGAGAGCATATTTTGTAGCCCACACTTTTGCAGCCAAATCATCTCCTTTGAAATATGCAATTGTAGCATTATTAACTTCTGATAATGAAAAAACGGTTGGTTTTTGTTGTGTTAATGTAGTTTCCATGTTTAGATTTTATTTCGATAAAAGTAAACAAATATTTTTATTTAAAACAATAAAAATAATTTTTTGTGAACTTTTTATAAATTTAAAAAATATAATGAAAACAAAATCAGTATATTAAGTAAATAATTTTGTGAACTTTATGAATAATATCATAATAAAAATTATTAAAATTTAAAATTATTAAAAAAAAAAAAAACTATAAAATTTCAAAATTTTGAATTTCATCAATCTTTGGAAATTTATCTTTTGAAACAAATTTTTTCCCCTTACAATCGATTTCTTTCCAGCCTTTCTTTTTCCCACAATCTCCAACTTCCACCACCATCGGGAGGAAAGTAATTTCATCATATCCTTCCAGAATCTGTTCTTTGTATTGTACAGCAATATCTACAACACTAGAAAAGTCAGTATCCAAAGAAACATTTCTATATATAATATCAAAATGATCTTCTTTATTTTCTGGTAATTCAAAATATTTTTCCCAACCATCGGAAGTACCATTTAGTTTAATGATAGCTTTCAATCCTTCATAAAATGCTATGGTATAATATTTCCTAGTTTCTTTCCTGAGATAATCATTTTGGAAATGTCCACCTTCATACAATATGGTTGGCAAACCCATCTTGGTAAAATTATCTCCTGTAGAATTGGGATAAAATTCATCATTATATCTTGCTATTTGATTTGGGATAAATTCCTTCATTCCATCAACAATTGCAGTAATAACTGCCATTGCTTTCTTTCGTGTTTCTGTAACTGTTCTATCCACATCTTCCGCAGGAGCAAGAAAAGAAAGTGTAGCAGGGTGGATACCATCGGTAGAAAACAAGGTGCGTTGTTCGTGCAAATTGAGAGCATAATGATAATTCCCTTCCATTGCTATTTTTTTTAACAGAGGAAACTCTTTGCTCGACATCATATTATAATCTCTATTCAAGTCTATATTATGAGCATTTCGCCTAGTCCAAGCCAAAGACCCATCTGGATTGAGCATAAATATGAAATCCAAGCTAATTTTTGACCAAAGTTCATCTGCTAGTGATTTTGAGTCTTGTAATGTCGTTAGTAAATCTAGCATTGCATGTGTTGCATTGGATTCGTTACCGTGCATTTGCGACCAAGCTAGAATTTTAATTGTTCCATATCCGAAAGTAGCCTTATAAATTTTCTGTCCATTGGTAGAAAAACCCAACTCCGAAATATAATCGCTGAGATTGGCTTGTAAATAATTTTCCAATCTTTTGGGCAAAATATAGCGATTTGGAAAATTAGGATTTGGGATATAATTGAATGTTTCAGTAGCCATCATATAATTTACATTTCTCAAATATACCAAATATATTAATGTTGAAGAAATCAAAATACAAATTTACATTTGTTAATTTATTAAACGGTATCAATTGCCATTTTGTCTGTTGGTTATTTTGTGGATTGAATTATTTGTAAAATAATTTTATATATAGTTGTATTTCAGTTAAATATACAATTTATTTTAAGCATTACTATCAATTTACTTTATGTATGAAACCTATATTATTTCTTAATTATTGAAACTTTTGTTAAACTGATTTATTTGTAAGTAATTGGTGTTGTTTTACATTCTTTACATTTGTAAACAAGGAGTAATTATTTTGATTTAGGTATATTTGTCAAAAATAAAATTGAATGAGTAACGAAATCATATTCCTATTGGCTTTTATACTATTTATTGGGATAATACTAGCAATAGATTTGGGATTATTCCATAAAAAAAATCAAAAAATTTCACTAAAACAAGCAGGTTTAATGAGTGTTTTTATGGTTGTACTTGCTTTGGCTTTTTATTTCATTCTTACAAAATTTGGTTATCTGGTACATAACATAGATAGTTTGGAAAAATTACAAACCATCATCAACAAACATCATCACCCTATAAAAATTATTGGTAATGATTTGGAAGCCAACCTCATACGATACAATAAAAATTTGGGAATGGAATTTCTAACGGGATATGTCGTAGAATACGCCCTGTCTGTGGATAATATATTTGTAATAATGCTTATTTTTACTTCTTTCAAAGTTGATAAAACCAATTATCATCCGGTATTATTTTGGGGGATTTTGGGTGCAATTCTTATGCGATTTTTATTTATATTTATAGGAGCTGCACTTATTGCCAAGTTTGGGTGGATATTGTATATTTTTGGTGCTTTCTTAGTATATACAGGTGTAAAAATGTATTTGGATAGAGATAAAAAGGAGGAAATTGATATAGAACACCACCCAATTGTGAAGTTTGCCAACAAACATTTCAACATACACCACCATTTTGTAGGAGAGAAATTTTTTGTGATTATCAACGGAGTAAAAAAAATGACACCTCTTTTTTTGGTACTTATCATTGTAGAATTTACGGATCTTATATTTGCAGTGGACTCCATTCCTGCAATTTTTTCGGTTACACATGATCCATATATTGTATTTTTCTCCAATATTTTCGCTATTTTAGGACTTCGCTCTATGTTTTTTTTATTAGCAAATGTTGTGGACAAATTAAGGTTTTTGAAAATTGGTTTGGCTATTCTACTCGTTTTCATTGGGATAAAGATGTTGGCACATCATTACTTGGAATCTATGGGTTTCCAAACAATCCATTCGCTTATAATAATAGTATTAATATTAGGATTTAGTATTATTGCTTCACTTATATTTCCAGAAAGAAATGCAAAATCTAGAAAGTTAAAGCCACAATCCAACGAAAAAAAGAATTTCCCAAGACATTAAGTTTCGACACAGAAAAAACTACTATACAGCTTAATTATTAATAAACCTATAATTAACCGATAATACAAAGTTTGATATTTATTCATTTCGGAAAGGGGCTTTGCGAGGTGTGGGCTACTGCAACCGAAAGTGGAGAGGAGAACCGAGAGCTAGCAAAAACTTTTTCCATTTTTTAAAAT
>JAFDZJ010000368.1 GCA_018266965.1 Bacteroidota bacterium | reverse complement strand
TGTAAGATATTCCGAGTCTCGTAAAATAAATATTTCCAACAGCTATAAGTTTTCAAAGGTCTTTCTTGTAAAATGCATTGAATTGAAAAGAGGATTGTCTGCCATTGCGTGTAACGGTTGGGCTTGCTGCAGTGCTGGTATACATAGCATGTCCTGCCGGAACCGCTGCCTAAATTATTAATAAAAAGCTGAAGTTAAAAACTAATGACAAATAGAATTCAGTCCGCTGGAACCAAAGCCCAACAAAGATAAAATGATGATTTTTTATTCGTCCGCCAGCATTGTAGCAAGCTAATGTTAGCGGAAGATTTATATTTTTTGAAAGCGGTTTTTGTCATTTATAAAGCCAACAATTAATTCAAATGTCATTTTTGCGGAACTAAACCTCTCTTTTATTCGTTCTAAATTTCTTACGATTGTTTCCATTAAAGTTGTCTCTGGGTAAACTATAAAAAATATAAATTTATCATAACCCTTTTCGTTTGCCTCATAATATGCTTTTGCGAATATTTCATTAAACCTCATTATTATCATTTCAGGGCGACTGAATGAAACAACCTCAGCGCCGACTTTCGTTTTGTCAGACTTTGTCATTATAATATCAGGAAATCCAATTTCGTTTATTTTAATTTCCCATTCTTTGCTGTAAGTGTCAATTACCCAGTTGTACACAGCATTTTCTATTAATCTTCGCTGCCTCATAAAGTCCGAATGAGAAACACTTCTAAATGTTTTTTCCTCAATTTCAACTTCTTTTACAACTGTGTCATCAGCACCGAATGTTTCAAGTAATTCAGATAGCTTTATAATATTAAAGGATTTTTTACTAGCCTTTTCCCTAAATTCTGCAATGAGTTCAAATCTCGGGTAAAGGGTTTGCCCTTCACTTTTATAAAACCAGTCTGTCTTTTCTTCACCCGATACAAAAACAACATCCTTTTTTTCTGTTTTAGCCAATTCCAGAATTGTCAACCATATTAACAAATCGCCAATTCCATCGTCGGGTTTGCTTTCATCTTTGTAGCCTGGTGGAATTTTATGCAAATACCTATTTTGCAACTCTTTTTTCGTTTCCTCTTCGTCAAACTTAGGGTCTATAATTGCCGTTCCAGTAAAAAGATTATTATATACTTGGCTCACTGGGTCATTCCAAGTCCATCCTTTAATTTGTTCTATAACTGAACCAATAGTTTTTGAATACTTCTTTAAAAGCTCATCTATTTTCTGTTCTTGTTCAATTGCTTCGTTGTATTCTTTAATACCAGTTAACAAAGGATATTGTCCTCCGTATAAGTTTTTTACTTTGTCTCTTTTTCTATTTAGCTGTTGAAACAATTCTTTAATTTTTTCCGGACGATTTTTTGCAAACTCTCTTGCTACCTGTCCTGGTACAAATAATCTTTTTTCTTTTATTAGCTTAGTGTAGACTTTCTTTAATTCGTCAATACTTTTAGAACTTGTAGTATAAGGAAGAAGCAAAGCATTTGTGTCAAGCACAAACAGGCATTTACTTTTAATTGATGATACAGATTTAACCGATGTCGCAAAAATGTCTGTTGCATCTGGATAAATCTTGTTATTAATGAAAATGTCGTTGCTACTCATAGTTTGGTGTCGTAAAATTTTCCGCTAACGGTTTCGGGCTTTGCGTTCGGGCGGGTTTCGAAGCACAAAACTGTCAACCAGCACTGAACTTGAATAGAAGCACAAAGCTCCAAGTTTGCACGTCACCCCGCCTGACGCAAAACCCGTGTTGGTGGCTGTTTTTTTTATTCTTCTTCTATTTCTTTCAATATTGTTTTGCAATCTTTCTGTTCTCCTAAAAAATAACAACCATTTTTGTCTTTTGCAATGTGTGTCATTGGGTCAACTTCAAATGTTGTCGGGTCAGCACCAACCAATACTTGGTCGTAAAAATAAACTTTGTTTTTGTCTTTGTAATAATTGGCTCTTATGTCCACGAATGTATTTACGTCAATGTCTGTCATTGGTTTTCCTTTATAATACATTGTCGTTTTGTCTTTTTGCCATTGCCAATCAAAGATTTCAAAAGTCTTAGCGTCAGCCCCAACAACAAGAGTGTCGTAGCGATAAACTTTGTTGTCAAGTATCTTAAAGTCATCGCTTGCTCCGATGTAGCCTTGCTTAGCTCTCTCGTTTTCTCTTTTTATGCTTTCTGCAATATTTTGTCTTGTTTCGGTAACAACATAGATTACGCCATACAATAATGTCAACAAAACAAAGGTCGGAAGTATTGAACCAAGTATTTTGTTTTTTTGAAAGAGAATGCTGTTGAAATATGCAATTATTAGCAAATAGATTGGATAAGCGTTTACTGCAAAAAATAGCAACCAAGTTAGTCCTAAATTTTCTGGATTGTCAAAGAAAAATATTGTCGTGAAGAATACTAATGGATAGAGTAGAATAGGTAAGAGAATACATAAATTCAATATTCTAAACCATATTGGAAAGTCTTTAGAAAATAGTTGTTGAAATAGTCGTTTTATCATTTTCTACGGTCGTCCTTAAAATTGCCACCAACGGTAGCCAGCTTTACGCAGTGCAGGTGTGTGAAAAACTGAACTTCACTTTAGCACTACCGCAAGCCTTGCCGTTTGATTTGCTAATTTAATCTTTTCCGCAATATCAAACGGCTTAGGCGACATCAGAATTACAAATGCTCATTTACTTCCGTCAGCCTGCATTGCGTAAAACTGATGTTGTGTGCAGTTAAAGTTTAGTGACTTTTGTTCTAAAATATCCTTTACCAAAATGCTCCGTTTTATTATTTTCTTTGTCGGTTTCAATAGATTTAAAGTCAATGTATCCATACAAACTGTCCCCTAAAGAATAGCTTGCTTTGTCCAATAGTAATTTTTGATAAACAATTTTATAAGAAGGCTCTACTTCACCTGGATAAATTACATCTGTCGAAAAATATGGTTCAGTGTAAAACTTATTGTCTTTGTAGTTTATTATAAATCCTTGTCCTCCAAAACCGTTTCCAATGCCAATATTTATTGATAAAGTGTCGGAATGAAAATAATAAGCTCGACAGTTATTGTATTTAGAGTTACTGTATTCTCCCGGATTTATTTTTTTCCCCGTCAAATACTCAACATCACTGGTTCTTTTCATTGAAGAGTCTATTTTTTCTAAAGCTGAAAATATTTCTTTCACTTTATCAAGTCGTCCGTAAACTGTGTCTTTAGAAATATTTGTGTCAATAACGGCATTGTCCCATTGAACTCGGTCATTCCTTAAATTGCAGTTTGTAAAGAAAATACTGATGTAAGCTCCCCCAAAAACAGTACGGTTTAAAAGTAGACAAAACTGTTTAATTTTAAAATCGTAAAACATGAAAAAGAATAAATTCAGTCCGACCCAGATCGCTAATATTTTGAAAGAATTCGAT
>JAFDZJ010000367.1 GCA_018266965.1 Bacteroidota bacterium | reverse complement strand
TCATTGGCATCTGTAACTTCGTGTTTCCAACCCTTTGTTTTGAAAAACATTGTGTACATACGATAGATATCCTCAACAAAAATTGCTGCCTCATCTCCTCCGGTACCTGCTCTCAACTCTACAATAACATTTTTGTCATCTGCAGGATCTTTCGGTATCAGTAACACTTTCAGTTCTTCTTCCAAAGCTGGAATTTTTTCTTGAGCTTCTAATTTTTCTAATTTAGCCAATTCAACAAAATCTTTATCCGAGCCATCTGCAATAATTTCATCGGATTCTTCAATTGTATTCAGAGCGGATTTATAATCATCAAAGACAGTTACAATTTTACCCAAATCACTATATTCTTTGTTCAGCTGCGAATATCTTTTTTGATCCGTGATAATGTCGGGTTGTATGATAAGGTCGGCGACCTCGTTGTAGCGTTGTTTTATGGCTTCTAGCTTCGGAATTAATGACTTAGACATTGTTGATTTTTTGTGATTGCAAAGATAATGAATTTAATAAAAAAAATCAGCTTCTAGGAAATAGAAACTGATTTTGTAAAGTATATAATTTTGCTTGGATATCCCTTTTTCTAAATTTAGGAGAAAAAGAGATGACACCAAATTAATGATGACCGTGAGAGTCGTGTAGAAATGGCCCGTCTCCTTTCGGATTGCTGTATATTACTTCCAATCCTTGTTCTGGTAGTGTTTTTCTTCTTAATTCTTCTGGGTCAAAGGCTTTTGTTTTTCCAAAATACTCCATCAAACCTTCGGTTAGCCACAAAGGAATAACCCATCCGAAGAACATAAAGATACACCAAAAACCAACCAAAAACATGATTACGAAATATACAGTCCACAGGAACTGATAAAAAGGCCAAAATGCTGATAACATCATCTTCTTATTATTTTAGGCAAAAGTATAATATTTTTTAATTTCATACAAACTTTTTCAGAATGATTTTTATCGTTTACAAAAAAGTTTTTTCTTTTAAAATCTAATGAGCCAAGCTGGCGAAAAAATCATTCCCTTTGTCGTCCGTAATGATGAATGCTGGAAAATCTTTAATTTCTATTTTTCTTACTGCTTCCATTCCTAACTCTTCAAAGTCCACCACTTCAACAGATTTTATATTTTCTTTCGCCAATATTGCAGCTGGACCACCAATAGAACCAAGATAGAAGCCTCCATATTTCTGACAAGCATCGGTAACATCTTTGCTTCTATTTCCTTTGGCAAGCATTATCATACTTCCTCCATTTTTTTGAAATTCATCTACATACACATCCATTCTTCCGGCTGTTGTCGGTCCAAAACTTCCCGAAGGCATTCCTTGTGGAGTTTTGGCAGGTCCTGCGTAATAGATCGGGTGATTTTTAAAATACTCCGGCATTGGTTTTCCAGCATCTAATAATTCCTTTATCTTGGCATGAGCTATATCCCTAGCAACAATTAGCGTTCCGTTGAGTTTCAATCTTGTCTTGATAGGAAATTGCGACAATTCTGCTAACACCTCTTTCATTGGTCTATTCAAATCAATACTAATAGGCTCTTCCAAATGAGGTGGAGTCTGTGGTAAATATTTCTTTGGCTCGGTTTCCAATTGCTCTAGGAAAATACCTTCTTTTGTAATTTTTCCTTTGATGTTTCTATCGGCAGAACAAGAAACTCCCATACCAACAGGACAAGACGCAGCGTGTCTTGGCAAACGAATCACTCGAACATCGTGGGTAAGATATTTCCCACCAAACTGTGCACCTATGGCACTTTCCTGACATATTTTTTGTACTCTTTTTTCCCATTCGATATCTCGAAATGCTTGTCCTCCCATATTGCCTTCGGTAGGAAGGTGATCGAAATATCCTGCACTGGCTTTTTTTACCGCTGCCAAATTGGCTTCGGCAGAAGTACCGCCAATTACTATTGCCAAATGATATGGTGGACAAGCTGCAGTACCCAAATCCATTATTTTTTCTTTTACAAATTGTTCCAAAGACTTGTCATTCAACAAAGATTTTGTTTTTTGGTAAAGAAAAGTTTTGTTGGCAGAACCTCCTCCTTTTGCCAAGAAAAGAAATTTATAGGCAGAACCCTGTTCTGCGTAAATATCAATTTGAGCTGGGAGATTGGAGCCAGAATTTTTCTCATCAAACATTGTCAAAGGAACTATTTGTGAGTATCTTAAATTTTCATTTTGATAGGTGTTGTATATACCTTTGGACAACCATTCGGCATCGTTAGCACCCGTATAAACATTTTCACCTTTTTTCGCCATACATATTGCAGTCCCTGTATCTTGACAAGATGGCAAAGCTCCATCAACAGCAACTGCAGCGTTTTGCAATAGATTGTAGGCAACAAATCTGTCGTTATCCGTAGCTTCTGGGTCATCAATTATGTTTTTCAATTTTTGCAAATGAGCCGAGCGGAGCATGAAAGAAACATCTTTCATAGCGTGTTCTGCTAACAATTCCAAACCTTTGGGGTCTATTGTTAGTATTTCTCTTCCTGCAAGTTGTTCTGTTTTTACAAAATCGTTGGTTAATAACTTGTATTGCGTATCGTCTTTTGTAATAGGATAAGGGTCTTGGTATGAAAATTCCATATTTTAAAAAAATTATTGTTGAGTAAAATGAATATTATTTTCTTTAATGATGATAAATTGAAAAGTTGATGACAAATTATTTATTTTTTTTGGGTAAAAAAACTTCTGCCAACATACATCTTGCACTTCCTCCACCATTGGTTTCTATGGTTTGCAAATCCGAATATATAATTTCCGAATATTTCTTGATTGCAGAAATTTGTTCTTCATTTAATGATTGGTAAGCAGTTTGGCTCATGATAAGAAATTTTTGTCCAAGTGTATTATGAACCTGCAACATATTACCAGCGAAATTTTGCATTTGAGGTTCGGAAATTTCAATTATTTCTTTTCCTGAATTTTCCAAACTAGATTTTACCATTTTTCTTTCGGATTCATCATCGATACAATCCAAACATATCACTGCAAATTTATCGGCAATACACATCATAACATTGGTATGATAGATAGGCAACCTTTCTGTACCAGCGGTTTGAAAACTATGAAAAACAATAGGTTGGTAATTTATTTTTTGACAAAATTCAACAAATAGTTTCCTGTCCAACCTCAACGATACCGAACCATAAGCCAATCGATAGTCATGGTCGAAGATAATACTCCCTGTTCCTTCCAAGAAAATATTTTTATCTTCATATTCGGAAATATCAATCACCTCGTCTATTTCAAAATCTTGTTTTTCCAGCAAGTCCAACACATCCATTCTCCTTTCATCTCTTCTATTTGGAGCAAACATAGGATAGAGAATCACTTTGCCATCTGCTCCGAAACTTATCCAATTGTTAGGAAAAATAGAATCTGGTGTATGAGGAACCAAAGTGTCTTTTACTGTAATCACATTGATATTATGCTCTCTTAGTTTTTGTACAAAATTTTGGAATTCAACTAATGATTTAGTTTGAGTTTCCGAGCCTTGTTGGTTGATTTGGAAATAATTATTCTCGGCAGTTTGTGCATTGTACCCAAAAGCGATGGGTTCTATCATAAGGACTGTATCGGTTGTTTGCATTTTCTATAAATATAATTCAACAAAAATAATCAAAAAAAAGAGAAGCTACAGGCAATAACTTCTCAATAAATTAATAGATGAAAAAAATCAATTGTCCCAAGCCAAAGGAATTACATTTCCATTTTGAGTCAATATCAAAGAATCTCCTTTGGCAACAGCAGAAACACCAGCTCTTTCATAGTGTATTTCTCCATTGGACTCGGATTTTTTATCCAACTGAAAGCGGTTATTATTGGCTTGTATAGTTACAGTATTATCCTTGTCGGTATTGTTAAAACTCACTTTGGCTCTCACTCCTTCCAATCCACGATAGGTATAAGAGTTGTCTCCAGGTACCAATGCTTTGTCCACTTTTGGTTGAGTGGTAGTATTGGTTTCGGATTTGATAATGTTTTTATTTCCACCATCTTTGCTACAAGAAGTTATGGCAAGCGTTCCTAATAATAGGGCTAAATAGGTTGTTTTCATAATGTTTGATAATTTGTAGTGTAAAGTTAAGAAATTATTTTCTTAATTTTTTTATTTCATCAATATTTACAAATTGTTCATAAGGCAATACTGCCGACGAGTGAAACCTGTTCCCTTTGGTAAATGTTTTTAGCTCATTGATATTAGTAGATCTTACTCCACCACCAATTAGTATATGAATATCATCTCCAAATTGAGCAATCATTTTTTGTAAATTACTTTTCCCTTCCAAAGCAGAATTTTCTCCACCAGAAGTAAGCACTTCCGAAAAGCCGATGTTTACTAATTTCTCCATGGCTGCAAATATATCCGGAGTTCTGTCTATCGCTCTATGAAAAACACAATTTCTTCCATCTGCCAAATTTACAAGTTCTTGATTTCTTACTACATCAACCTCGTTATTTCCATCTAAAATACCAAAAACAAAACCATCTGCTCCAGCTTTTTTAAATGCCAGAAGTTCTTTTTTCATTAAATCAAATTCTAACTCGGAATAATTGAAACCTCCTGCAACAGGTCTTATCATAACATGTATAGGAGTAGAATATTTGGATTTCAGGTATTTCAATTCTTCCAAATCCGGGGTAAGTCCTCCTTCCTTTTGTTCTCTACAAAACTCTATTCTATCAACTGAGGATTGCAGAGCCATTTCTGCTGATGTTATTTCGAAACAAGCTATCTCTAACATTTTCTTTATTTTTTTGGTGTCTTTACTTTATATTTTCTACCGATAAAACATCATATAGGGATTTCCAATCGGTTATTTTTATTTTTTGTTCTGCGGTAATAATTTTTTTCTCTCCGGGAGAAATATCAAAATAATTATCGGACAAATTTCCGAATTTATTATTGAAATAAACATCTTTCGCCAATTTATCTGTGGTAATTTCCAGTGTTTTGTCATCAATTTTATTAAATGTAAAATTAGGCTGAAACAATTGCAAGTCTTTTGGACTTACGAAATAGAATTTAGATGTAATCAATGAACCATAATTGAATTCGGTTTGTAAAAAACATTCCGCCTTGTTCAATAATCCAAATTCTTTATTATTGATTTCAAAAACATTTTTCACTTCATTGGCTTTAACCAAGGTTTTCAGCTCCCATTTTTTTAAAATTTTACCAGAAAAATCTTTTATATAAATGATACAATTCCCAGATAAATCTTGTTGTAAATCATTAACTAAATTTATAGTTAAACTGTTTTTTTCATTTTTAAATGTAAATACAACTGGCTCAAAAGATTTTTTTATAGTATAATGAGCAGCTTTTCTTCTATTAAAATAATCCACAGAACTCCAAGAAGTTACAGGCCAAACATCGTTGAGTTGCCAATACAACGAACCCATATTATAAGGTTTTGCACTACGATGGGCATCAATGGCGATTTTCATTCCTCTTGCCTGTAAAAGTTGAGAAACATAGATGAAATCATCAAACCTTTCTGGAACTGGATAATCTCTTTCCATGTATTTTCTAATGGTTTCGTAGCCAATTTTATGTTTTTGGTGGTTGATAACACCGGGGTCGTCAAATCGTAAATTGTTGGTAAATGACAAAAATGTTTCTTTTTGTGGCATACTTTGGAAACCATATTCAGCAACAAATCTACCTACTTTTTCCTGATATTTTTCAAAAGGTTCCATACCCCACCAAACTCCCCAATAATGGACATCACCCTCGGTGTAGGCTTGTTTTCTGCCCCAACCATTGGCGGGAGAACTTTGCCAATAAATTTGTTTTTGTACAGTTGTGGCATCTAATGTTTGAGGAATTAATTCTCGAAACAATTTTACATAATCTTTCCAAATTTTTGAAGAATCTTGTTTGGTATATCCCAGTTGTTTTTGCCAACCCCAGTTGTGCCAACCTTCGTCATTTTCATTATTTCCACACCAAATACCAAGGCTTGCGTGGTTTTGCAATCGGGTAACATTTTCCACTACTTCTTGTTTCACATTGTCCAAAAAGTTTTTATCTCCCGGATACATAGCACAAGCAAAAGGAAAATCTTGCCAAACTAAAATTCCTTTTTCGTCGCAAATATTATAAAACGCATCATCTTCATAGATACCTCCACCCCAAACTCTCAACATATTCATGTTTGCAAAAGTAGCTTCGTCAATTAATTTTTCGTAATTTTCTTTTTTTACTTCCGGCAAAAAACTATTGAGTGGTATCGTGTTAGCACCTTTTATATACAGAGGTTTTCCGTTCAGTTTAAAATAAAAACTTTTCCCAAACTTATCCCTTTCTTGTACCAGTTCTATTGTTTTAAGACCAATTTTTAATTCTTTGGAATCCACCTCAACTAAATTTTTAGTTAAATTGATTTTAAAATCATATAAAAAAGGATTTCCCAATTCTTTTGTCCACCACAGTTGTGGATTATTAATTTGTACAGGAAATTGCAGGGTATTCAAACCCTTTTTCAGTACAAAATCTTTTTTATATTGGTTAATTTTCACATCATATTTCCCGGCTTTATCAGCATCTACAACAATATTGAAAACAATATCAGCTTTTTCTTTTTCTATTTTTTGTTGATGTTTTACCGAAACAATTGTTGCATTGTTCCAAAATTTAAGATAAATAGGTTTCCAAATACCAGCGGTTACAAATCTCGGTCCCCAATCCCAACCAAACTGATATTGTGGTTTCCTTACAAATACCCTTTCATTTTCCGGGAGTTTGTAAGGGAGTTTTGCCATTTCTTCTTTTCCTTTTTTTACGGCGGAGAGAAAAATAATTTTCAAATCGTTTTTGCCTTTTTTCAGATATGGTTTGGCATCAACAGTCCAAGTCCTGTAAAAATTATTGGCATCCAAAATCTTTTTCCCATTGAGAAAAACTTGAGCGTAGGTATCCAACCCAAGAAATTCTAACCGTATATTTTCTTGAGAAATTTCTTTATCCGAAATATCGAATTGTGTATTGTAAATCCAATTTTCATTTTCTATCCATTGCAATTTGGTTTCGTTATCGGAATAGAAAGGGTCATCAATCTTTTTATTGTTGAGCAAATCGGTATGTACAGTTCCGGGAACTTTTGCAGGAAGAATTTCCGATTTCCCTTCTTGTTGAAACGACCATTTTTCCGAAGACAAATTTCTTTCCCAAGACTGAGCTTTTACAACAACCAAGGATACTACAAATGCTAATATAAAAAATAATTTATTCATATTAAATTAAACTTTTTCCTGGGATAATTGCATCTTGATTGGCAGATTTTACAGCATACGAAAATCCTTTTTGCAAACAAAAAGCACCTATTTCACCATTTTTATTAAGTGCTATGAAACCAATTTGTATTTCTTTTGGGTCTTTTTTTCTTTTCAAAATAAATTTATGAATTCTTTTCACCGCTTCTTCACAAGCTTGTTGCGGCGATTTTCCTTGTCGCATCAATTCCACCACCAAATGCGAACCGCAAGTACGGATAACTTCTTCTCCGTGTCCGGTTGCTGTGGCTGCACCTACCTCGTTATCCACATACAAACCTGCTCCTATTATGGGCGAATCTCCTACCCTGCCGTGCATCTTATATGCCATACCGGAAGTGGTACACGCACCAGAAAGGTTACCGTCTTTGTCCAAAGCAATCATACCAATAGTATCATGATTTTCTATATTGACAACTGGTTGGTATTTAGAAGTTTTTAGCCATTCCTTCCATTCTTTTTCGGATTGAGGCGTGAGTAAATTTTCTTTTTTGAATCCTTGAGAAAGGGCAAATTCCAAAGCACCTTCTCCTACCAACATTACATGAGGGGTTTTTTCCATCACTGCTCTTGCTACAGAAATGGGGTGCATAATATTTTCTAGACAAGCCACGGAACCAATATTGGCATTTTCGTCCATGATACAAGCATCTAGGGTTACTTTTCCATCTCTGTCGGGTCTTCCACCATAACCTACGCTTCTCTCGGTAGGGTCGGCTTCGGTAATTTTTACCCCTTTTTCTACAGCATCTAAAGCTTTTCCTCCATTAGCCAAAACTTCCCAAGCACCTGCATTGGCAATTTTACCAAAATCCCAAGTCGAAATAACTATGGGTTTTATTTTTTTTGGCTTGGCTTTTGGCAACAACTCCTCTGCTTTCCAAGGTTGTATAGCCAAAATAGCAGAAATAACACCTGCTTTTTTTATAAATTTTCGTCTGTTTTCCATGTATATTCGTTTCTTGTGGGACTCTGTATTGTATTTTTTAATCAATACATTCGTACTCAATTTTAATTTTTTTGAATTTGTTGTAAAAATAAAGAAACTCTCTTGAAAATTGCTCATTTTTCACATAAAAAATCCCTTAACCAATACAGTTAAGGGATTTTAATTATCTATTTTAGTTGTGCAAATGTTGTGTTGATGGTGGTTTTTCATTAATAAAAAATACAGCTTATACAAAATTTGTATAAGCCGTATTGATAAATAGTTACTCAACTGAAATCTGATGACTTTCCACTTGATTATTAATGTAGATTTTCAAAATGTAAATCCCTTTGT
This sequence comes from Bacteroidota bacterium, assembly GCA_018266965.1. Taxonomy (GTDB): domain Bacteria; phylum Bacteroidota; class Bacteroidia; order Flavobacteriales; family Weeksellaceae; genus Amniculibacterium. The sequence goes on along the minus strand of JAFDZJ010000367.1, from coordinate 1,341 downwards.
TTAGACCTTTTACCGAAAATGATGCCTTGTTGTTTACGATGCTCACTTTCGTTTTTGTAAAACCTAAAATATCAAAAAGTTCGCCTGTAATTACAGTTTCTTTTTCTGGTTTTTTGGTAGTGTCTTTCAATCCGATATACACCATATCATTCGATGGATTAGGGAAAACGGTAAAAGTATTTGCAGATTGTTTCATAAATATACCTGGAGGCAATGCAGTGATTTCAAATTCTGGAATTTCGTACCACTCACTCCAACCGCAAGTGTTTTTGGCTCTTACTTTGAAACTTGTAAATCCAGGTCCCATCGGACAAATTGTACGGGTATTTTTATCTGTTGATGAGTTTAAGATGATAAGATTGTTAGACCTTTGCCACTCCCAATTGTTGTTATTAAAAATATCCAATGATGTCATACCTGCGAAATTGGCAACCACTTTATCGGTAGGCAAATCCATTTTCAATTGGTCTGTTGGAGCCAAACAATAGGAAACGCCCGTATTGTTAATAAAGTTGAAGTCTTTGAAAACCGGAGCTCCTACCCAAATTTCCTTTTGAAAAACTTGTCCATTTTGAAAAACCGCCGAAATAACGCCAACACCATTATATGTACCTTTTACAGTAACTCCCAAACCTGTCTGACTTACCATTTCCAAATTACCACTTACAGACCAAGTTGCTGCACTAGGCACTTTGCAAATATCACCAAATGTGTAAGCTGTATTGGTGTTTACACAAATATTTGCAGGACCTTGTAATGAGCTATCAGGAATAGGAAAATGAGGCACTTGCAACCCTATGGTTAAATTTTTCATTAACCAATCGACCATATTTTTTGTAAAAGAAATATGTTCCATATTATAGTTTTCACCATAGAAACTATCAAATTTTGTCTGTCCTGTACATGAAATGTTTTTATTGATTGGTTGATACCAATCTGGAAACCCAGTTGTGTCTAGGGATGAATGCATTGGGATAAACGCTTGTGGAGATATTACAGAATCTGGATTTGGAGTGTTCAGATCCACAATTAGACCTGGTGAGGTTGTAATAATGCTGATAAATTGGTTAGACGATGCGTCTTGAGTGTTGAGGCTAGTAACGACCTCTTTTTTTAAGTCATTGGCTGAATTATTTGTGCCACCAGGAACAGCATCCATTGAACCCATTGGGTTATTCACATTAATAATATTAATTTCACTACATGACAATTTTTGATAGAATTTCTTTAAAATCCTTTCTATAAGGGTTTGACAAGCAATTTGTAATGTGCTCTAATAGGTATTTGCACACGGGTTTAGCTCTATGCCCGTGCGTTTTTATTGGTATTCCTTTTAGAAAG
>JAFDZJ010000366.1 GCA_018266965.1 Bacteroidota bacterium | reverse complement strand
CGTCAGAACAAAAGCAAATATGGTTAACAAAATGAGTTTCATATGAGGATTTAAAATGTCTGCTAACGAACAGGGCTTGCTGCAGGTGTGGCATTAGCATTCCGTCTGCCTGGAGCCGCTGCTGATTAATGATTTAAAAGTACAAGTTAAAAACCAAAAGCCCAATAGCATTTCGTCAAGCCCGGACTGAAGCCAAATAGCGAACTGCTGCTGATGCTGCCAACGTCCAGCCACACTTGCAGCAAACCCCATGTTAGCGGTAGTTTTTAGAACTTCAATTGTGTTTTTTGTTACGCTTCCCTTCTCAATTCGCAATATAACATCACTTTCCTTTTTCTTATTATTCCATCCGTCATATAAATAAAGCTTGTCCTTATAAAATTTGGCAATAGAAAAGGTCATTTTGTAAAAGTCAAGGCTGCACCAATCTGCTAATATCATGTCGTCTTTCGTTTCAACCTTCAACCCATTCTTCTGAAATAGTTCAAAAATGTTTTCCTCACCAACTTTAGGGTCAGAGTGACAGCGAAGTATTTTTTCCAAATAAAGTTTATTATCTGTAATCCTCCATATTGCTTTATATCCACGCCAGCAAGCCGTAGATGGCGCAGTTTCTCTTGTGTTGCCAAAAGGTGAAAATTTAAGGTCTAACTTTTCTAAAATAAAAGTCTTTAGATAAACAGTGTCATTACCAATAATAAGAAGGTCAGCTTCCTGTTCAGTGGCTGATGCTGTCATTGAGGTTACAAGTGTGAATAATATTGCAACGAGTTGTTTCATAAATAAATTACCGCTAACGGTTCGGGGCTTTGCGAAGTGGCGGAATATTAGCACAAAAGTTCATTAGAAGCACTACTGCTGAGCCTTGCACTAAACTGCCATAGAAGCACGTCAGCCGCCATTTTGCAAAACCCATGTTACAAGCTGCCCTTCTTTCTGTCATGCTTATTGTTCTGTCCATTTTGGTCTGTCTTGGTGCGTTGGCTTGGTAGCTCTCTTGCAAAACTTGGCTTTAGCGTGGGCCTGTGTGGTTTTGCAAATGTGCTACCAAAAGTTGTGCGCTATTGTTTTAACTGTATTACTAATTCATTAAGCCGTCTATCTATTTTATCAATTTCTTTTTTGTTGTCAATGCATTTATGAGCTTTTACTGATAATTCCGAAAGTTCTTTGTGTATTTTATTTTTCTTATCATATTTTGGAATGAAAACTGGCGGTCTTACTTTGAATGACCTATCATCACTTGAGCTGGTAATAAATTGAGCAGTAAGCGGTGCGTTAAATATCGCACAAATAAAATGCGCTTCTTCCTGTGTAATAAATTCACCTTTGGCATTTTGTGAAATATATACTGCATGACTTTGAAATCTTGGTGTTTTAATTTCTCCCCAAGCTGTTTCAACCGAACCAATAACCGCGGAACACCATTTAGTATCTTTTCTAAAAACAACAAAATAATTACCAAAGGTGTATTCTCCAACTCTAGTTAAAGCGTAAAATTCTTTGCTATGCTTTTCTCCTATGATTTTTTTATTGTAGTCTGTTTTAGAACTAAAAACACTTTTATATTGATGAAAAAAATTAGCCAAAAGAGGCGATTCTTTGGTTAATTCTTTTAAAGAAATTGGTGCTCTTTTGTTTTCCTCTTTATAAGGGAAAGGAACTACAAAAGAATGTTCATCAATATGAAATCTGTCAATTTCAACACTTCTAACTAATGGATAAAGATGTTTAGTTTCTAAAGGAAATGTTGTTTCAGTAATTCTGTGGGTCGCTTTTTTGTTTTGAAAGTTTTTTACGAATATTTTCTTTTTTGTGATTGGGAAATCTTTATCTATTCTCAACATATAAAGTTCTTGTGGATAAAAATCGATTCCGTCTCTACCTGTATAAAATGATTGCCCAGAAATTTTAGAAAACTGTTTTAATACAGTTTCATTTTTGCCATAAGAAAAAATAGTTGTATTTTCAATGCATTGACCTGCTAATTCACTTTTTAACGTAAATACTTCCTCTAATGCTTCAAAGTCGGTTACATTGCGGAAGTCCTTTAAATCATATCCTTTGTTTTTTATAAAATACTTTAAAGGAATTCCTTTTCTATAATCTACTTTTTTGTTAGAGAAAAAGAAGGTCAAAAATTTATGTGTAACGGGTGCAAATGGGTGTCCTGATTTTGTCCAATCGTATAGTTGTTGAAAATATAAGTTAGAACTCTCGTCAATTTTAAGTTGTCTAAATCCTTCATATGTCTGTTGGAAAATAATAGTTTGAGGCATTAAGAAAGCTAAAACGCCTCCTTCATTTAACCAATTTGTCGCAGCAACATTTGAAATTAATGCACAAATATTAAGGTTTATGCCGCCTGTCAAACTATCACCGGAAAACAAATGTCTTTCTATACAAATCGATTTTACTCTTTCTCTATAACCCGCAGGTAAGTTTTTCCAATCAATCCAAGGTGGGTTACCAACAATTAAATCAAATTTTCCAAGGTTAGAAGTAGTTAGAAAGTTAGTAACAATTCTTGCCCAAATACCATTCCATTCGTTTCTTTCAAGTTCTACAAACTGTTCTGCAAGTGAGTTAATTCTATTTTTTATTTCCTTTGTTAAATCCTTAGTCGGAATGATAGTACTTAATTTTTGGCGAATGGAATCAACGTCTAAATTATGAATGTCTTGTTCAATACTTGTCATTGTTTTGGAAAACAAAACAGCATTTGATACGGCACTTTTTGGTAAGTCTATGCTTATAAAACCTTTTATAGTTTTGATGTTGTAATTAATACACTCAACTTTATCAATTATAACTTTGGTCGGAACGTAAGACGAATCACCCAAATATACCGGGATTTCAAACTCATCATCATCTGAGATTAAATGCGAAATATTGATAAAATAATTAACCCTTGAGGTTAGAACAGCTAGAGGATTTAAGTCAATTGCTTTAACCCTATTCAAAACTAAATTCAAACGTGCTTTATTATTCTTGTAAGCCGTTTCAAGTAAAACGTGTTTGATTAAAATTGTAATAAATGTCCCAGAACCTGCACAGGGGTCAAGGGCTGTCCAATTTTTCTTTTTAGGATTTAAGTTTATACTTTCACGAATTAGGTTGTCTGCGAGCCAAGATGGTGTATAGAATTCTCCAAGACTGTGTCTTACTTTGTCAGGAATTATTTTCATAAACAATTCTCTAAACAAATCTTGAACGTTTTCACCAGTTTGAAAAAGTGCTTTGTCTTCGTAATGTGTAAGGGTTTTAAATATCTCTTGAACTAATTTGCCAATTTCATTTGTCCATTGATTTGAAGAACAATACCAAGCAAAGAAATCGCCTTCTAATAAGTTTCCAATTCCAAGTTGTCTAAAAATTGCACCTTCTTCAAGAGAATTCATTTGGTGGCGCAAAGTCTCAAAATCTGTTTCAGAAAGTTTATTGAAGTCTATTAAGCTTTTATTAAAGCGAATTTTACTAATGACTTTATAAGCAATAATTTTTACGATTATAGCATACGTTGTTTGAATTGCATACAACGCCAAATATTCTTCATCATTAGTTTTTAACTCATTTCCTATAATTTCTTCTAATGATTTTTTTCTTTCTTCTATTGCTTTCTGTTTGGAGTTGTCATCGTGAGCCAATCTAAATAACTCTTTCCATTCGTTAAACAACATCAATGAACGTCCTGTAGGATTTGTTTTTAGAGTTTTGTAAAGACATAAAACAAGCCTTTGCGATAAACTATTATCGGATTCACAGAAGTCTTTTACTAAATTTTCAGGTGTTAATGCAACTTTGTCTAATAGTACAATGCTTTTAATTATTCTATCAATGTGTTTTGGAGCAAGTTTTTCAAATGCTCCTTCATTGAGTACACCATTTTCAATATTTACTAATTTGCATTGTGTACCATCTGTTACAATCCCAAAATAGTCAAGATTATTTTTGTCACTTAAACCTTTTAAATAGTCAGATAGTTGAGAAGATGCCTTGTCTTTATGTTCGGTTGTTTTGAGTTTTGATGTATGCTTAAATTCAATAACCAATGCACCTATTTTACTATCAATTCTTCCCTTTGAAATGTGTCTTTCTGTATTGATTGTTTTTTCCTTTTCAGGATAATATTTGAGTCCTAGCGTTTCTTTTATGAAAGAAAATAATTCAAGTTCAAAGATTGAAACAATACTTGCCTCATTTTCAGCTTTTTTTGATTCTGTAATAATGTCACTACTTACTTCTGTTAATAATTCAGCATATTCAGTTGTCCGAATAATCGTTTCAATTTGCTTTATTCTAAATTTATTTTTTTTCGATTTGTCTATTGCTTTTTTCACAGTCTCAAAATTAGTACTTAATTGTTGCTATCTTTTCCTTTTTTGCTAAAATCTGTTAGCCCATTTTTGAGGGTGGTGGGTGGGCTTGGGTGCGGTTGGGCAAAATAAAATGTGCTGCAATTTGTTTCGGCTTATGCGGTTAGTTGCAGCTCTTTTTATTTTGCGAAGCGTTGGCATTTTGTCTTTCGTTTTACTGTTAGTTTCAATGTTGCTGTGGTCGTCCAATAGGGTTGCTTGTAACGGGCAGGGCTTTATGCAGGTTGGGAATTGTTATTCGTCCGCCCACAACCGCTGCTGATTGAAAATATAAAGTTGAATTTAAGAACTAAAGTTGAAAGTTGTTTGTCCAGCCCGAACCACAGCCTGGATTTGCAATTAGTTGATGTCTGTTTGTCAAGCCCAACTTGCATAAAACCCAATGTAAGCAGCATGTTGTTATCCTTTTAATTTTAAACCGCTAAATGCCGATTTAATGTATTCCCAAATTAAGCCACTTGCCTGAGGCGGAATGGCCAGTGTCATAATAAGACTTGCAATAGTGCCAATAAATAAAGACTTCCAGTCAAACTTATTTAGCTTGTCAACCTTTATGTGCAGCTCGTCTAGTTTTTTATTAAGGATGTCTAATGTTGGCTCTGGTAATTCCAGTAGCTTAATTTTTTCTTTTAGCTCAGAAATACTCTGTCCAACTTTAGCTTTTTCAAGCTCGGTGAATTCAGAATTTAATTCTTGAAAGTCATTGTTTAAGAAATTTTCGCTTTCAAAGGTTTCCCATCCCGTTGGTGTATTTAGCTCTGTGAAAACTTCTTTTGTCCATACTTTGAATTTACCCTTAACTTGTTCCCATGTCGCCGCAACAGGAGAAGCCTTAGTATTTGAAACTGTAAATACCGTTACATGATACACATTTTTGTCTTTGTCATGAATGTTAATGTAAAAGGAAAAGTATTCATGCTTATATTGGACTTTAAACTCCTTATGTTGTCCTGAAGTTTCAAAATCTAAGAGGTTAAGTCCGCTTTCTCGAAAAATTTCTGCTAATTCTTGTTTTTGGGTATTTGTTATTCTCATACGGAATGTTCTTTACAATTGCTGCTTACGTTCGAGTATTTGCGAAGGCAGGGGATTCATTGTTTGTCCAGCCCGGTACAAATGCCCAATTGAAAAACTGCTATTGAAGATATGCACTAAAGCTCAATAATGAACGTCCAGCCCGAATCGCTGCTGATAGTAGCACATAGCCGATGTTTTATTGTCCAGCCCTGCTTTTGCAAATACTTTTGTTGCCTGCATGTGCCTCGTCACTTGCTACGGTTCGATTCCCAAAATCAGTAAAGGAACTGGTGGACTATTGCGACCTTGTCTCATTACGTTATACACTTCTCCTTCGTAGTACGCAACACCGCTACTCATTTGTGCCTGCATTTTCTTTGTCGGCAAAATTTCAATACCTAAGTTGATAACACCACCGGAATAAAACAGCATGTGCTTTACAAACAAATCAAATGCTACAAAAGCATATTTGCCGAATTGAACTTCTACTGCTATTTTATCTTTGACAAAATCAGTTTGATTGTAACTGTAAATTGGTTCTTTTTCGCCGTTTGCGATGAGAAATTCCTTTTGTTCTTTTGCTGACATTAATACACTCTTTTCCATAAGTTCTCGATTAAGAGTGATGTAATAATTATAACGGCTTTCTTCCCATTTACGTTTGTAAAATTCACTATTGAATGCTTCATTCAATTCAATGGGAGATAATAAACTGTTTCCGATTTTTCTTTTCTCTTTGCTGATTTTCGTTCTTAGTTTGTCAGCATCAATGCTTGCTATGACTTCCTTTATTTCTTTATAAAGATTGTTGTGATGTACGATTAAATATTCTTCGCCATTCAAGTGGGAATACTTCTGTGCTATTTTCATTTAATGTCCGTTTGTGAAATTTAAAGTAAGCCATTCTTCTGGAACTCTTGAAACTTTGTCATTACCGCTTGGCTTGTGAATAGGTTTATTAATAGGTCTTACTTTCAGCATTCCTTCTTTTAACTCATTTATTCTTTGTCTTGCTATTTTGCAATAGGCATCTTCTTTTTCTATGCCGATAGCATTGCGTTTATTTTTTATTGCACCAATAACAGTTGAACCAACACCAGCAAATGGGTCAAGCACCCAACTATTTTCTTCTGTCAATGCTAAAACACAACGTTCAACTAATTCAATTGGAAATTGGCATGGATGGTCAACTTTTTCAGGATGATTTGATTTTACGTTTGGAATATTCCACATTGCTTTGTCCCAATCTTGCTCAATGATTTCCCAAATGTCGCTTGGGTTTTTACCTAACGGATTTCCTGATACTTGTCCTTTCTTGGGTCCTTTGAAATGTCGTTTACCTGGATATTTTGAAGGTACTCTTACATTGTCAAGGTTGAAGATGTAATCATCTGTCTTGCTGAACCAAAGTATGGTTTCATAACGTCCGCTAAACCGATTTGAAGCATGAAGTCCATGCCCAAAATGCCAAATGATGCGATTGCGAAGTTGCAGTCGGTGCTTTTTAAATATCTGGTAATAAAAAATGTCAAGCGGAAATACTTCACCTTTATCAACATAGTTTCCAACTTGCCAGCAAAGGTTTCCCTTGTCGGAAAGTGTCCGCACTAACTCATCTATAATTTCTTCCTGTGTTTCAAGATATTTTTCAATGCTGGTCTTTGTCTCGTAAGATTTGCCAACATTGTATGGTGGCGAAGTCAAAATAAGGTCAAATCTGCCATCCTCAATCTTTTTGAGAACGGTCAAACATTCGCCCTTCTTGATTTCATAGTCAGTGTCAGCGCTGATATAATCGAATAATGGTTCTTCTACAATCATAGTCATACTAAAATTATTAGCTCAAATTTAGCACATTAATGTTAAGACTGCCAAAAGACGTTTTTAAAGCTAAAATGTCGGGGAAAACTGGTTAATAAACGGAGGGCTCAAATGGCATTGCAGGCAACGTTCGAGTATTTGCGAAGGCAGGGAATTCATTGATTGTCCAGCCCGGTACAAATGCCCAATTGAAAATATGCTGTTGAAGTTATGAACTAAAGCTGAACATTGAAAGTCGAGCCCGAACT
>JAFDZJ010000365.1 GCA_018266965.1 Bacteroidota bacterium | reverse complement strand
CCAATTGCTCGGCTAACCATTTGTTGGTTTTCTCTTTTTCGGCAAGAATGATTTTTAATCTATTAATTTTCATTAGATGTTATTTGATTAACATAAGGTGTAAATATAAGAAGAAATATTTCAAACCTAACTAGTTTTTTTGATTCGTTAAATATATAATTGTAAAACAAAAAGAAGCCTTCCGATATGGTTAGCTTCTTTTAAAATCAACATAAGTTAAAGATTATCTACTCTCAAACCCATCTTTAAATTTCATAAAACTTTGAGATTCTTTAGGATTTTTCTGTATCCATTTATTCATAATGATGGTATTTTGTTTCAGTTGTTCTAAATCTGAAGTATTGTAAATCGTATTTCCCTCATTCTTGATTTCCTCTAAAATTTCGAGACGGATTTCGTTTTTGGTTTTTATATTCTCTCAATATCAAATTTTTATACAACAAAAACCGCTGTAAATACATTTACAACGGTTCTATTTTATTCATGGTTTCACTTCAAGTGAAACCATGAATAATATTGACTTCAAGTGAAACAATGAATAATATTGACTTCAAGTGAAACCATGAATATTAAATTTTACTTCACTTCTTCGAAGTCTGCATCTTGTACATCATCACCAGCGTTAGCGTGTGCTTGTTCTGTACCTTGTTGGGCTTGTCCGCCTTGTGCGTACATTTCTTCGGAAGCAGCCATCCAAGCAGCATCTAGAGCTTCGGTTTTTGTTTTTATGGAAGAGATGTCTTTGGCATCAAAAGCGGTTTTCAATTCGGTAACAGCTGTTTCTATTGTTGCTTTTTTGTCCGCAGAAAGTTTGTCGCCAAATTCTTTCAATTGCTTTTCGGTTTGGAAAATCAAACCATCGGCTTTGTTGATGATTTCAACTTCTTCTTTTTTCTTTTCGTCGGCAGCAGCATTTTCTTGAGCTTCTTTTTTCATTCTTTCAATTTCTGCATCGGAAAGTCCGGAAGAAGCTTGGATTTTGATGGATTGCTCTTTTCCTGTACCTTTATCTTTAGCAGAAACGCTCAAGATACCGTTGGCATCAATATCGAAAGTTACTTCAATTTGAGGTACACCTCTCGGAGCTGGTGGAATATCGGTAAGGTCGAATTTTCCTATCTCTTTGTTGTCGTTGAACATTGGTCTTTCTCCTTGTCCTACTCTTATGCTTACAGCAGGTTGGTTATCACTTGCTGTAGAAAAAGTTTCGGATTTTTTGGTTGGGATAGTAGTGTTGGCATCAATTAATTTTGTGAACACAGAACCCATGGTTTCTATACCTAAAGAAAGTGGAGTAACATCTAATAACAATACATCTTTTACATCTCCGGTAAGTACACCACCTTGAATTGCTGCACCTACGGCAACTACTTCGTCAGGGTTTACACCTTTTGATGGTTTTTTACCAAAGAATTTTTCTACCTCTTCTTGTATGATTGGGATTCTTGTTGAACCACCCACCAAGATTACTTCGTCGATATCCGAAGTTGATAAACCAGCATCGGAAAGAGCTTTTTTACAAGGTTCCATAGATCTTCTTACCAAGTCTGCAGACAATTGCTCGAATTTTGCTTTGGTTAATGTTTTTACCAAGTGTTTAGGACCTGTTGCAGTTGCTGTAATATATGGAAGATTGATTTCTGTTTGTGCCGAAGAGGACAATTCTATTTTTGCTTTTTCTGCAGCTTCTTTCAGTCTTTGCAATGCGATAGCGTCAGATTTCAAATCTACACCTTCTTCTGCTTTGAATTCGTCTGCCATCCAATTGATGATAACATCATCAAAATCATCTCCTCCGAGGTGAGTATCTCCATTGGTAGATAAAACTTCGAATACGCCATCTCCTAAATCCAAAATCGAAATATCAAAAGTACCACCACCAAGGTCATAAACTGCAATTTTTTGGTCTTTGTGATTTTTGTCCATTCCATAAGCCAAAGCTGCAGCAGTAGGTTCGTTGATGATTCTTTCTACTTTCAGACCTGCAATTTCTCCGGCTTCTTTTGTAGCTTGTCTTTGTGCGTCATTAAAATAAGCAGGTACTGTAATTACAGCTCTTGTTACTTCTTGACCGAGATAGTCTTCAGCAGTTTTCTTCATTTTTTGAAGTATCATTGCAGAAATTTCTTGTGGAGAATATTCTCTGTCATCAATTTTTACTTTCACGGTATCATTGGGACCAGAAACTACTGTATAAGGCACTCTTCCAACTTCTTTTGCATCATCTTTGAAATGAGTACCGATAAATCTTTTTATAGAATATACTGTATTTTTTGGATTGGTTACCGCTTGTCTTTTTGCTGGATCACCTACTTTTCTCTCACCATCTTGCGTGAAAGCTACAATAGATGGAGTTGTTCTTTTTCCCTCTGCATTCGGGATTACTACTGGGTCTTTACCTTCCATTACAGATACGCAAGAGTTGGTTGTCCCAAGGTCTATTCCTATTATTTTACTCATAATATTGTTATTTTTATTTTTAAATTTATTTTTGTTAATGACTGACTATTTTCCAATTTTGTACCAATTATAATAATCTGACAAAATGACATACAGTATTTTTTTTTAATTATTTTTAATGCAAATATTACCTATCCTAAAACAATAGACTGACAAAATTGAGTGTTAATTTATTATAAACACTTATAATACTTCGACATCTTTTTTTATATTTGCAATTATGGAATACAATACACAGAGAAGTCATCTCCAAATGCCAGAATATGGAAGGATAATCCAACAATTGGTGGAGAAATGTAAAACATTGAAAACCAAAGAGGAAAGAAATGAAATGAGCCACGCAATAGTGGATTTTATGGGACAAAGAAATCCTCAACTTCGAGATGAAGCCAATTATAGACACAAACTTTGGGATCATCTTTATATTTTGGCAAATTATGATTTGGATGTAGATGCTCCTTATCCTTTTCCTACTCCTGAAGAATTAGCTCAAAAACCAGAACAAATGACTTATCCTCAATTGCAAGGAGATTTCAAATTTTATGGTAAAAGTATTTTACAATTAATAGATAAAGCAATAGAGCTGGAAAATGGTGAAGAAAAAGAAGCATTGATACAGGTGATTGCCAACAATATGAAAAAATCTTATATTGTCTATAATAAAGAGCATGTCGCTGATGATGTGATTTTCCGACACCTCAAAAAATTGTCCGAAGATAGATTGGATCTTACAAGTATCGATTCATTAGAAAAAAGTAAAATTTATTTTCATAATAAACCTAATAAAAATAATAATAAAGGTAACAATAATAACAATAAAAGAAGACACTTTAACCATAAAAATAAAAAGTAATGAACGGTGCATTCCAAATTAGAGGAGGAAAGAAACTCCATGGAGAAATTACTCCACAAGGAGCCAAAAATGAAGCTTTGCAAATTTTGTGTGCCGTATTACTAACCCAAGAAGAAGTAAGGGTTAAAAACATTCCGGATATACATGATGTCAATAGATTAATAGAAATATTAGGCGATTTTGGTGTGAAAGTTACCAAAAATGCTCATGGTGATTTTACTTTCCAAGCAGACGATATTAATTTTGACTATATCCGTTCCAAAGAATTTAAAAAAGATGGTGCCAAACTCCGAGGTTCCATCATGTTACTAGGTCCGATGTTGGCAAGATTTGGAGAAGCTTATATGCCAACTCCAGGAGGAGATAAAATAGGAAGAAGAAGATTGGATACTCATTTCCAAGGGTTTGTGGAATTGGGTGCAGAATTTTCTTATGATGATGACGAAGCTTTTTATTCCTTGAAAGCAAAAGAATTGGTTGGAAAATTTATTTTGTTGGAAGAAGCTTCTGTAACAGGTACAGCCAATATTGTGATGGCTGCCGTGTTGGCAAAAGGAAAAACTAGAATATACAATGCCGCTTGCGAACCTTATTTGCAACAACTTTGCAAAATGCTCAACAGGATGGGTGCCAATATCAGTGGTATTGGTTCCAACCTACTAACCATAGAAGGAGTGGAAAGTTTGAGAGGAACAGAACACACCATGTTGCCAGATATGGTAGAAATTGGCTCTTGGATTGGACTTGCAGCGATGACTAAATCCGAAATTACCATCAAAAATGTTAATTGGAATCAATTGGGAGTAATACCAAACACATTCAGAAAACTAGGGATACAACTAGAACAGAGAAACGACGACATCTATATTCCAGCACAAGAGAATTATAAAATTCAGAAATTTATAGATGGTTCTATACTAACAGTTTCCGATGCACCTTGGCCGGGCTTTACTCCGGATTTGTTGTCCATAATATTAGTAGTAGCCACACAGGCGAAAGGGACGGTACTCGTACATCAAAAAATGTTTGAATCTCGATTGTTTTTTGTGGACAAATTAATAGATATGGGTGCACAAATTATCCTTTGCGATCCACACAGAGCAACTGTTGTAGGACTCAATCACGAGTTTCCACTTCGTGGTACAACCATGACTTCTCCTGATATAAGAGCCGGAAATGCTCTGCTAATTGCTGCTCTTTCTGCTGAAGGCAAATCTATTATTCATAATATCGAGCAGATTGATAGAGGGTACGAAAATATCGATGGCAGACTGAAAGCGTTGGGAGCAGACATAGAAAGGATATAATCGTAAATATATTTTTAGGTTATGAATTTTATTAAAAATAATTTGGCAAATGCCTTTACATTGGGTAATCTGTTTTCTGGTTGTATTGGAGCAATACAATTGCTGAATGGAGACTATACTACAACCGCTTACTGTATCATCATTTCTTTGATTTTAGATTTTTTTGATGGTTTTGTTGCTAGAGCTTTGAAATCCAACTCCAATCTTGGTGTTCAGTTGGATTCCTTGGCAGATATGGTTTCTTTTGGTTTTCTTCCCGGATTGGTAATGTACAAAATGTTGGAACCTTATGGGAATTTTCTCTATGGAATAGAAATTCCTTTTGATATAAAATATATAGGGTTATTAATTACCTTGTTTTCTTGTCTCCGATTGGCAATTTTCAATTTGGACGAAGAACAGAAATACTACTTCAAAGGACTGAATACTCCTAGTAATACCATTCTTATTTTTGGCTTGTTTTGGATACAACCCAATATACAATTGAGTTCGGATGTTGTAACCCATGTTAATCTGTCATCTGTGTTTTGGATTTTGGTAACGATAGCAAGCTCTTGGCTGTTGATAAGTCCAATAAAAATGATAGCTATGAAATTCAAATCAAAAAAAATACAAGACAATTATCCAAAAATTGTTTTGTTGGTAGGTTCTATTATTATTCTAGCGGTTCTAGGAATTACCGGTATTCCTTGGGTTATAATTTATTATATATTGGTATCCATTATTTTTCAAAAACAATTAACCTAATTTTTTTCTTTTTTTAATTATAATTATGAATTTAAAATTACACAAACCACTTTGCGTATTCGATTTGGAAACAACAGGTACACAAGTTGGTAAGGACAAAATAGTAGAAATTTGTATTCTGAAAGTTAATCCAGATGCGTCCAAAGAAAGTAAAACTTGGTTGGTAAATCCAGAAATGCCAATTCCTTTGGAAGCGTCTGCAATACATGGTATCAATGATCAAGATGTAGCCAATGCACCAACTTTTAGAGAAATTGCACCCAAAATTCTGGAGATGATTTCCGGAACGGATTTAGCGGGTTTCAATTCCAATCGTTTTGATGTACCTCTTTTGGCAGAAGAATTGTTGAGAGCAGGGTTGGATTTTGATTTGTCTAAATTTCGGTTGATAGATGCTCAAACCATTTATCATAAAAAAGAACCTAGAAACCTAGGAGCAGCTTATCAATTTTATTGTAACAAGGAGTTGATCAATGCTCATTCCGCAGAAGCCGATGTGATGGCTACTTTTGAAATTTTAGATGCACAAGTAGGAAAATACGAAGATATACCAAATGATATTAATGGATTGAGTGAGTTTTCTTTTCATCATAAATTTGCAGATCTGGCAGGAATGATACATTTTAATGAAAAGAAGGAAGAAATTTTTGCTTTTGGAAAATATAAAGGTCAAGTAGTGAAAGAAGTTTTTGCAAAAGATTTAGGATATTATGGTTGGATACAGAACGCTGATTTTCCGTTATATACAAAAAAAATATTTACAAATATTCAATTGAAATCTAAATTTTAATTCATTTTAAATTCCTTAAAAAGCATAACTTCATCACCTCATCTCCTCATCACTTCATCACTTCATAACCTCATCACCTCATCACCTCCAAACCTCCTCCAATGAAAATAATTTGTATAGGAAGAAACTATTCCGAACATGCTAAAGAATTGGGCAATGAAATTCCGGAAAATCCCGTTATTTTTTTGAAACCAGATACTGCAATTTTAAAAGGAAAAGATTTTTACATCCCAGAATTTTCCAAGGATATACATTATGAATTGGAAGTTGTATTGAAAATTTCAAAAGGAGGAAAATATATCCTTACAGAAAATGCTCATAAGCATTATGATGAAATAGGATTGGGAATTGATTTTACCGCCAGAGATTTGCAAAATCAACTCAAAGAAAAAGGACTTCCTTGGGAATTGGCAAAAGGTTTTGATGGTTCTGCTGTGGTTTCCGAATTTATCCCAAAAAATAATTTCGAATTAGGACAACTTCATTTTGAATTGAAAAAAAATCAACAATCGGTACAGATGGGAAACACCAATCGTATGCTTTTTTCTTTTGATGAGATAATAGCGTTTGTTTCTCAATATTTTACTTTGAGGGTGGGTGATATTATTTTCACAGGTACGCCAAAAGGAGTTGCCAAGGTAGAGGAAAATGACCACTTGGAAGGTTATTTGGAAGGGAATAAAATCTTAGATGTTTGGATTTGTTAATGTTATATACTTTGTTGGGTAATATATAATTCATTAGCACCCAATGAAAAAGGTTTTATTTTGAAAATCTATATACTTTGGTTTCGTGAGAGTTTACAGATACTGTGAAATCATTTTTTAAT
>JAFDZJ010000364.1 GCA_018266965.1 Bacteroidota bacterium | reverse complement strand
GCTTCGATTTCCGCCACTTCGCCAAGCTGCAAAACGTTACAAGCAAGCCTAAAAGACGACACAACCGACAACTAACAAACATTAAAAGGACAGACAAAATGCCAACGCTTCGCAAAATTAAAAGAGCTGCAAACCGACACACAAGCCAACGCTTTTGCAGCACATTTAATTATGCCCGACCGCACCCAAAGCCCACCCACCACCCGACAAGTGGACAGCGGACAATTTGAGTGTAATTTTTGACAGAAACGGGGCTTAAAAACTAACTTTACGACCTCTAAATTGAATTTAATATAAATGGCAGCAGACAAAGAAGCTAAAGCAAGGATTAAGATAAATAAATTGTTGGAGGACGCTGGTTGGCGTTTCTTTGACAATGAAAACGGTATCAGTAACATTGCATTAGAACACAGGACAAAAAAAGCACAGTTCGACAATTCAAAACTTGGCGAAGACCTTGAAAATGCACCAGATGGCTTTATTGACTATTTGCTTCTCAACGAACAAAAAAGACCAATTGCATTAGTTGAAGCCAAAAGAGAAAACATTGACCCACTTGATGCAAAGCAACAAGCAAGAGAATATGCAAGGGCTCAACATATCAGACACATCTTTTTATCAAACGGAAATGTTCATTATTACTGGGACTTGGAATATGGAGAGCCGACAATCATTTCAAAGTTTTTAAGCATTAAACAGTTAGGAGAAGCAATAAAATGGGCTCCTAATCCTGAACAAATGGCTGAACAGCAGATTGATGAAAATTACATTGCTGTTTCACAAGACCCAAAATGGCTGACATACACAGATGCTCAGCGAAACGAAGCAAAGACAAACAAAGGAATTCGACAATTAAGAGATTATCAAGTTGAAGCAATTAGCAAACTCAAAAACGAATTTCTAAAAGACAAAAGGAGATTTCTTTTTGAAATGGCAACTGGAACAGGGAAAACCCTTCTAAGTGCAGCCATCATCAAAATGTTTATTCGCAGTAACAACGCAGACCGAGTTTTATTTCTTGTTGACCGCATTGAACTTGAATTACAGGCTTACAAGCATTTCAAGAACTACTTAGAAGATGACGGAATTCAATCAGTTATTTACAAGCGAAATAAAAACGATTGGCAAAATGCAAAAATTGTAATTACAACAATTCAGAGTTTATCATACGACAACAGATTTTTAAAAGAATTTTCGCCAACAGATTTCCAGTTAATCATTTCAGATGAAGCACACAGAACAATTAGTGGAAACAACAGGATAATTTTTGAATATTTCATTGGTTCAAAACTTGGCTTAACTGCAACTCCTAAAGATTATTTAAAAGGTGTAAATCTTGACGATGCAGACCCAAGAGATATTGAAAGAAGATTGCTTTTAAGCACTTATGAAACATTTGGTTGTTCGGATGGAATTCCAACCTATCGTTTCAGTTTGGAAGATGCAGTTAAACACGTTCCTCCTTATTTATGTATGCCTAAATTGCTTGATGCAAGAACAGACATCACAACTGACCTTTTAAGCAAACAAGGCTGGACATACAAATTCACAAACGAGGACGGAGACGAAGAAGAAGACACATTTTATAAAAAGGACTTTATGAAGAAATTTGTTTCTAACGAAACAAATAAGAAATTCATTGAAGCCTTTTTCAAACACGCTAAGCGTGACCCAATAAGCGGAGAAATAGGAAAAACTATTTTCTTTTGCGTTTCTCGTTTTCATTGTCGTATTGTTACAAAAATGCTCAATGATGAAGCCAGTAAATTATTTCCCGAAGAATATGGCAAAGGCTCATTCTTCGCCTTACAGATAACTTCTGATATTACAGGCTCTCAAGACAGAACAACACGTTTTGCAAACAACGACCTAAACGGACATTCAAGTTTCAATCCTGATTTAAGAGATTATGAAAGCAGTAAAACAAGAGTTTGCGTAACTGTGGGAATGATGACAACTGGTTACGATTGCCCTGATATTCTAAATGTCGTTTTAGCAAGACCGATATTTTCACCCACAGATTACATTCAAATAAAAGGCAGAGGAACAAGACTACACACATTTGAATATGGCGATTTGCCGAGAGTTGATAAAGACAATTATTTCCTGTTTGATTTCTTTGCTAATCATCAATATTTCCAAGAGGAATACGATTACAAGCAAAAAATTGAATTACCGAAAGAAAGTGAAGCAAGTGAAGGTGTTGGTGGAACGCCAACACCTGATTTAAACTACACAGGTTCAGACGAAGTAAAATCAATCAAGGAAGAAGATTTTGGTCCAACCAAAATAATGAAAGTTGATAAAGAGGCTTTCTCAAAACGGTTTGAGGACACAACGAAAGAAGAAGTTGAAAAAAATCCTGACCTCAAAAAAGCTGTTGAACAAGAAGACTGGACAACTTTAAGTTCCTACGTAAAAGAGAAAGTATTTAATCAACCAACCGAATATTGGAACTTAGAAAAATTGCTTGACTGGTATGAAATTGACAGACGAGCAACCTTGCAGGAAATTCTAATGAAAATATTCCTCAACGGCTACAAACTAAAAACAAGAACAGATTTAGCAGACGAGTATTTTGAAAAGTTTATGAGTGATGCAAAACTTGACGGCTCAAAATACAATTCCGCTAAACGCCTTTTTGAAAGTTATTTATTGTTTGACGACATACGCAAACAAATGAATGACAAAAACCCTGACCCTAATGATGCTAGGCTTGGACTTTACAATTTGAAAGTAATTGGAAAGGAAAACATTCCTGTAATTCTCAATTACATCAAAGACAACGTAAACATTAACCAATTTTTACCTCGATAATTAAGATGCTGGATAAAGACACAAAAAAGAAGATTGATGATGCAAGAGATACCTTGGTTGGTGTTTTGCCATTACCGACTGACCAAATAGAACTGATTACAATTGCTCTGATTTATAAATTTATGGACGACCAGGACGAAGAACTTCGTCAGGTAGGTTTACAAGAGAAATTTTTCACAGGAGAATTAAAAGAATTCTCTTGGCAACAATTAATGAGCAATCAATTAAGTGCTGACCAAAGAGTAACAAAATTTATAAATGGAATTGAAGCAATTCAAAAAGCCAAGCAAGTTCCAAACTTGTTTCGTGAAATCTTTCTGAATGCCTTTTTGAAATTTCGTGATGGAAAGGTTTTGCAACGCTTTCTTGATATTATCAATGGTTTTACATACGACCATAGCGAAGAATTAGGAAACTCATTTGAGTATCTCCTTATGACTATGGGAGCTCAAGGTGACAATGGTCAATTCAGAACGCCTAGAAATATCATTGATTTTATTGTAGAAGTTACCGACCCACAAAAAGACGAAACAATACTTGACCCTGCTTGTGGAACTGGTGGTTTCTTGGTTTCAGCATTTAAGCATATTTTAAAACGAAATACAGCGGGTTACGAAACAGCAAAAGTTGAATTAGAAAATTATGTGGCAGAAGGAATTCCAGTTTATTGGGGAGCAAAACTTTCAAGTTCAGAAAGAAATACAATTGAAAAAAACATCATTGGCTATGACAATACGCCTTTAATGGTTCGTTTGGCAAGAGTAAACTTATATCTGCACCATTTCGGAAATCCTCAAATTCACGAATACAATACATTAATTACAGACACACGTTGGAAAGATAAATACGATTGTATTCTTGCCAATCCGCCATTTATGACACCGAAAGGCGGAATAGACCCACACGATAAATTTAGAATTCCTGCAAATAGAACTGAAATTCTCTTTTCATCATACATTCTCCAACATTTAAACCCTGATGGTAAAGCAGGTTTTGTTGTTCCTGAAGGAATAATTTTTCAAACTTCCAGTGATTATGTAACATTAAGAAACTGGTTGATTTATGAAGCAGGATTGTGGGCTGTTGTTTCCCTTCCTGCTCATATATTTCAACCGTATTCAGGTGTTAAGACTTCTATACTTTTTATAGACCGAGAAATTGCAAGGAAACGGAAAGAAATATTACTTGTAAAAATAGATAATGATGGATTTTCTCTAAACACAAATCGAAATCCAATCAAGGATAATGACTTGCCTGCTGCTTTGGAATGGATGGAGCTTTGTAAAAAGGATTTGGAGCAGTTTAAAAAGGATATTGAAACAAAATCACAGAATTCTTTTGTGAGCAAACTCCGTTTGCTTCATCGTGATGAATTTGCGAAGCTAGATCATTATAAAGCAACATCAACCATATATTCATTTTGTAAAAAGCAACTTGATAAAGCAATAAAAGTAAATGACGAAATTGAATTTTCTATTGCAGCGGAAAAGCTGAAACAAGATGGTGAGAAAAATAAAAGCAAAATTCAAAAGTCAGATGATGCAATTGAATTATTAGAGGAAAAAAGAGGAAAGTTGCTATCAGACCTTTTGAAAAAAACAGGTGTTCCTGAATTATTTGAAACAGAAAAGCAACTCAAAGAATGGTTTGATGAAAATCTAAAGCAAGATATTATTGAATACGGCTCAAATCTTAATAATACCAATAGACTTACAAAAGAAATCTTAGACTTAATCGACAGAGAACGGGATTTTAATTTAAGTTTCGATAAGTATGCAAAGGTAGCACAGGAAGAAAGCACAGAAAATAAATATCCAAAAGTAAAGTTAGGAGAACTTGCAGTTTTTATTAATGGTTATCCTTTCAAGCCTGAGGACTGGGAACAAGAGGGTCTGCCTATAATTAGAATTCAAAACTTAACCAAATCAACTGACAACATAAATTATACTACACGGACAGATATTCCAGAGAAATACAAGGTCAGAAATGGCGAGTTACTAATTTCTTGGTCTGCAACTATTGGGTTTTATATTTGGAGGAATGGAGATGCTTGGTTAAATCAACATATCTTTAAGGTTGAAGTTGATAAAAATAAAATCACAAAAGATTATCTCTTTGCTTTAGGAGACAAAATTGAAGAACTAATATCAGATAGAGTTCACGGTAATACTATGCAGCATATAACAAAATCAAAATTTGATAGCATAGAAATACCTCTTCCGCCAATTGAAATTCAAAATCAAATTGCTTCTGAGATTTTGCATTACAAAAAAATTGTCAAGACTTGTCAAGACTTACAAGAACACTATGCTCCTACTTTTAAAATTCAAGATGATTGGGAAAGTGCTAGAATGATTGACGTAGCAGATTTTGTAAGGGGGCCTTTCGGTGGCTCGCTTAAAAAGGAAATATTTGTTGAAAGTGGTTACTTAGTATATGAACAAAGTCACGCTATTCAAAATGATTTCACACTCGGCAGATACTTTATTGATGAGGAAAAGTTTCAAGAAATGAAACGTTTTGAAGTATTGCCAAATGATATTTTAATGAGTTGCTCAGGAACATTCGGAAAAGTTGCACTCGTTCCAGATAATGCTCCAAAAGGAATAATTAATCAAGCACTTCTTAAACTAACACCAAAAAGAGATTTAGTTCGTCCATTATTTTTAAAACTACTAATGGAAACACCTCATTTTCAAATTCAACTTTCTAAGGGTGTTTCAGGTGTGGCGATTAAAAATGTTGCTTCAGTTGATGAAATTAAAAGTTTTGAAATCAAACTACCTGACCTTGAAACCCAAGATAAACTAATTGAAGAATACGAAGCAGAGCAAAGAACATTGAACGGCTCAATTGCCCTTTCAAATAAAATGCAAGACGAAATAAAATTTGTAATTGATAAAGTTTGGGGCAAATGAGATTTGAAGAATATTTCCATTACACAGAAAAACTATTGAATGCCCAAAGCGATGTTGCGGAGGTTATTCAACATTTGGGCATACGTGGAAAGGTTCGAGAATTCTTCGTTAAAGAAATTATTGAGAAGCATTTCAATAACAAAATTACAATCAGTAGAGGCGTTGTAAACCTTGACAACGAAGAAAACGAAGGACAAGTAGATTTAATTCTTACAAACGATTATGCTTTAGTTGCAGCATTTACTCCCGAAGACATTGGAGTTAATGCAGATGATTGTAAAATGATTATTGAGGTCAAAACAAACGCTACCAGTGCAGACATTGAAGCATTTAACAAGCGAGCCAAGACGATAAAGCAAAACTGTTTAGAAACAACGCCACTTTGAGGAATGTTTTGCTACAAAATTGACATCCTAAAAACAACATTACTAG
>JAFDZJ010000363.1 GCA_018266965.1 Bacteroidota bacterium | reverse complement strand
GTTCAGCTATTGAACATCTTGTCTTTAAGTAACTACAATAAGATTTTTGTAACCAAATAAATGTAGTTATATGATAGAAAAAAGTTTAAGCATTCTGTTTTACTTGAAAAAATCGAAAAATGATAAAAAAGCCAGTTTGCCAGTGTACTTGCGAATAACCGTTAATGGGGCAGTGACAGAAATGACGACAAAGTACAATTGCGATCCGGAAAGATGGAATAGCCAGGCGCAACGAGCAAGGGGTACTAATGAGACAAGTAGAACATTGAACATGTTACTCGATACACTAGAACGCAAGGTCCATGAGACACGTATAAAACTTATAGAAATAGAAAAAGAAATTACCGCGGTCGCCATCAAAAATGCACTTACCGGGCGAGAAGAAAAGAAACTTATGCTTCTGGATTTTTTTAAGCAGCATAACGAGCGCATCACCGCCCTGATAAATAGTGAATTCGCACCTGGAACAATCGAACGTTATAATACAGCTTTTGATCACACCCGCAATTTCATCATGTGGAAATATGGCAAGGCAGATATCGAACTCAAAAGTTTGTCTTTTGATTTTGTTACAAACTTTGAATTCTATTTAAAAAGCGAAAGAAAATGCAGCCATAATACTACCATTAAGTATATATCAAACTTGCGAAAGATTGTAAACCATTGCGTAAAAAGCGGTTGGCTGCACAAAGATCCTTTTATAGGTTTTAAGATGACTAAAAAAGAGGTCTTAAGAGATTATTTAACAGAAGATGAATTAAAAACCATCGCAACAAAACAATTCAATACTGATCGACTAGACCAAATACGTGATATCTTTCTATTTAGTTGCTACACAGGCCTTGCTTATATAGACGTATTTCAACTTCGACAATCAAACATTGGGATTGGAATAGATGGTAACAATTGGTTGTTTACCAAACGTCAAAAAACAGATATACCCAGTCGGATACCACTACTGCCAATGGCTCAAACTATTTTGGAGAAATACAAGGATCATCCTAAATGTCTGTCTGAGCGTAAAGTATTGCCTACAGTAAGCAATCAAAAAATG
The DNA here is from genome assembly GCA_018266965.1 of Bacteroidota bacterium. Taxonomy (GTDB): domain Bacteria; phylum Bacteroidota; class Bacteroidia; order Flavobacteriales; family Weeksellaceae; genus Amniculibacterium. The sequence goes on along the minus strand of JAFDZJ010000363.1, from coordinate 2,120 downwards.
AATGCCTATTTAAAGGAAATCGGCGATATATGTGGTTTTTCAAAGAATCTAACATTCCATATTGCTCGCCATACATTTGCAACCACCGTAACACTTAGTAATGGTGTACCCATTGAAACAGTGAGTATGATGTTAGGACATAAAAATATTAAAATGACTCAGCATTATGCAAAGATTCTCGATAGGAAGGTGAGTGATGATATGAAGAAACTTCTAGCAATGCCTTCGATGAAGATATCAGCCCCTGTTTATTCAAAGGACTGAAAATTTTTGTGTCGGGGGTTCAATTCCCTCCCGCACCACAAACACCAAACACAAAGGCTTGTAAATTAATTATTTGCAAGCCTTTATTTTTTTAGGTTGTTGGTTCTGTTGTTGATTTAGCAATCAACCTACATTTTAAACTTAAGATTTTCCCCCGTCAAAATGATAAAGAACTTAGGCACTTAAAACTCTAAGATACTTATGGGTTAGTAATTACGACTTAATTTCATTCAGCGAATAGCTTGGAGATTTTTCATTTATATATTCAAGCTCAATCTTCCTTGGGGGATAAAGTAAAAAGCTTAAAATTCGATGAAATAGAATCCAACTTAATTACCGTGTAATGATCGAAAATTAACGTGTCAATGTTAAATCTTCTTCCCGTCACATTTCTTAGGTAAAAAAGTCTGCCATTTCTGTCTGATCCCATTAAAAAATCTATCCTATTTATAGAAGTCAATTTTATATCTACGATATGCCTATTAGCGGAATAAATATAAAATAAGATTGGAACATCAGTTAATATATAGTCTTTATCAGTAGTTGACTTTAGACTAACCACTACTGGCAAAATCCTTTGCTTGAACTCTACATTACTATACTCCTTTCTTAGACACAAATTTTCGATTAACATAAAACCAACAAACAACAATACCAAAATTGGCATACTACACCTAAAATGCCGAAGGACAGGAACATCAAGCTGACTAATACACAAACATCCAATAGGGAAATAGTTCGTTGTGTATCTTAAAGTATCAAAGTAGCCGATAGCACCAAAATGAACTTGATCAAAACTTCGATAATGTAATGAATACATCAGCATATAGGACAGAGCTGTTACGCCAAAAACTTTATATTCCAATTTAGTTGAGAAAAGGACAGCCCATATTACACTACTAACCAAAAGAATACCTGTTATACCAAAATATTTAAACTTGACAAAAGAAATCGCAAGTTTAGGAAGAATCAGTTCCAGGTTTTGAATTGCAAAAGTGTTAGTTCCTATATCCCGCCCTTCTTTAATTTCCATTGAAATTATACCAGCAATATTTACATATAGAACAGCAAGGAGAACAACCACTATCATTAGGAATGATAATCTAAACCTATTTGCCTTATGTTTATGCCAAATCATCCAAATTAGATTTGTAATTGGGATAATAACTAATACTAAGTTTTCACGCTTTACTACGATTGAAAGAATGAATAGAACTATAAATAACCAAAAGTACTTTTCGTAGACATTAAAACCATTCCCATGAGCTTTGAAGTAATAGTATAAAGACATAATTATGAAACAACCAGATAATGTTTCAGCCAATCCAGAAGTATTAAATAGATTTAAAAACGGAGTTGCAGTCATTACTAAAGCCGTAAAAAAAACAGTCACAGAATTCGACTTCAAGTAAAACAGTATTTTCATAAAGAAAACAATCGAAACTACGCTTGCAATAAAATTTATTATGAAAATATTCTTTACAGAAAATCCTACAAGCCTATTTAAGAACGATACAAGGAGCGGTAAAAACACTGAATGTCCGTTGTACGTTGCATAGGAATAACAATCACTTAACTTTCCATCCGAACACATCTTCGTTTGAAATGGATCAATAGCCCACTCATAATTATACTGCAAGTACTTTGACACACCTGTATAGATATATGAATCCTCATATTCAAGTCCAAAAAAAGGATATTTTAAAAAGGATATTTTAAACAAGACGGAAAGAAATATTATCGCAATAGTTACTTGTCTCTTATTCATCTTTAGTTCTTACTAAAACTCTTTATATTTTTCTTTTGCATTTTGCTTCTCTATCTTTTTAATTCGTTCTTCATTTTCTTTTGTTAGC
>JAFDZJ010000362.1 GCA_018266965.1 Bacteroidota bacterium | reverse complement strand
GATTATACTTTCCAGCGAAAAAACCGTTTTACCGAATATTTTACTCGCTTCGGTTGGTGAAATAGAAAGCGTAAACATTACCGCAAAAAAAGCTTTTGTAACCCAAAAAATCGACAGAATCGTTATTAATCCCGATGTGTTGATTAGCAATGCTGGAACGACAGCTTTGGAAGTTTTGGAAAAAACGCCGTCCGTAAATGTGGATATGAACGGAAATATTTCGATGAGAGGAAAAAGCGGTGTTATGGTGTTTATTGATGACAAACCAAGCTATCTTTCGGCTTCGGATTTGGCGAATTATCTGCGTTCGATTCCTTCGTCAAGCATAGAAAATATCGAGGTTATTGCTAATCCACCTGCAAAATACGATGCTTCCGGAAATGCAGGAATCATTAATATAAAACTCAAAAAAACTCGTGCAAAAGGTTGGAACGGAGGCGTGAATTTGTCTTACGGACAAGGCAAAAAAATACGGACGATTAATAGTGCAAACCTGAATTACAGAATCCAAAAATGGAATTTTTTTAGTAATTTCAGCCTCAATCAAATTGAAAGTTTTCAGGATTTGACGATAAAAAGAGAATATTTCACGCCTCAAGGAGAAAGAGCGTCTATTTTTACGCAAAATTCCTATATTACGCCGAAAAGCAGAACTAATTCCCTAAAAATAGGTGCAGATTTTTACGCCAATGATAAAACTACTTTTGGCATTGTTTTGAACGGTTTCATCAATCCGTCAAAAAGAAATACAATAAATAATGCTATTATTCAGGATAATAATTTACAGACAATCAATACGATAGAAGCTGAAATTCCGATGGATATTATTTTTAAAAATGCATCCGTAAATGCGAATATGACGCGCAAAATGAAAAACAGGCAAGAATTGAGCGTAAATGCGGATTATATAGCTTACAATTCCAAAATCGAGCAAAGTCAATTTAACAAAATCCTAAATCCCGACAATTCCGTTTTGAGCGATACGAGAATGGATTCCAAATTACCGTCCGAAGTTACGATTAAAGCTCTGAAAGCGGATTATAGTGGAATTGATTTGTTGGGTGGAAATTTCGATTTCGGGGCAAAATCCAGCTTTGTGAAAACTGAAAATATAGCTGATTTCCGTGATGTGAAAAACGGTGTGGAAACGCCGAATTATGTCTTTTCAAACAATTTCGATTACAAAGAAAATATCCATGCTGTTTATGCCAATTTTGCCAAAGACTATGAAAAACTATCGATTCAGCTGGGATTGAGAGCGGAATATTCCGATATTAAAGGTTATCAAATAGGTAACCCGATGGTAAAAGATTCGGCGTTCAGTAAAAAATATACGAGTCTTTTTCCAACCGTTTTTGTGCAATATCGAGCCGATTCTCTGCAAAACCACATCATAGGATTATCGCTCGGAAGGCGAATTGACCGACCAAATTATAAGGATATGAATCCGTTTACCTATCCGATGGATAATTACACTTTTTATGGCGGAAATCCATTTCTGCAACCGACATTTTCGTATAGTGCAGATTTTAATTACACCTATAAAAAGAATTATACTTTCGGTTTCAATTACAGCTATATCGACGATTTGATTTCCGAAACCAACGAACAGAAATATGGAATTTATTACAGCCGTCCTGGAAATTTTGACAAGCAGATTTCCTATGGATTTTCGTTCAATGGTAATTTTTCCATAACAAAATGGTGGTCGTTGCAATGCTACACTGCACTTTCCAACAATTATTTCAGCAGTAAAGTTTATACCGAAAACTTGAATGATTCTCTGTGGAATTGGGTGATAATGCCTACAAATCAGTTTGTTATCAATAAAAAATGGACAGCGGAATTGGCGGGAAGTTACCAAAGCAAAGCACTTTCGGGGCAGTTTTTGGTTTCGCCAATCGGTTCTGTAAGAGCCGGAATTGCTACCAAAATTTTAAGAGAAAAAGGAACTTTGAAACTGAACCTGTCTGATATTTTCTACACCAATCAAGTGGAGGGGCAAATCCAAAATATTCAGAATGCGAAAGCATCTTGGTTCAGCTATTTAGATTCCAGAGTGGTAACGCTTTCATTTTCATATCGTTTCAATAAAGGTGATAATTTGAAAATTAGAAAATCCGGCGGTTCGGAAGCGGAGCAAAATCGTGTTAAAATATAATTCTACTTTCATATTATTTTTTTAATCAGGTTGGTTTTTTCTAACCTGATTTTTTTGACTAAAAAATAGTGATAACTGTAACTTTTTTTTATAAAAATTGACTAATTGGGAAATTGATCTTATGTTCAACAGAATTTCCGAACAAAATATTAAAAACATACAATTACCAAGACAGAGTAATTTGGTTAATTATTCGTCTTTCAGGGAGTTGCGTACCGATGTTTTGTTTAGAAGTTTCAGTTTGAAATTTGTTTTAGAGGGTTGTGAACAGTATTTTATTGACGGTAATTTGTTCAAAATTTCCAAAGGAGAATTTCTCATGGGAAATCATTTTTCCAACGGAAAACTGCTGATTGAAAGCGATGAAGAAGTGAAAGGTTTATGTATTGATATTTCGCCGGAAATTATAGCCGATGTTGCCAATTCTTTTAATTATCAAGAAATTACAGAGACAGATTTGGATTTAGAAAAACTGCTGATTTCCGAGAATTTTTTGGAAAACAAATTTCACTTTTCTCAGAATAGTATCGGGAAACAGCTCAAAAAAATCAGTGAGGAAATTTTATTTAGAAAGGATTATCAATTTGAATTCGGGAAAGAGTTTTATTACCAATTGGCGGAAAATATTGTGTCGCTTCAATATCCGAATATTCT
>JAFDZJ010000361.1 GCA_018266965.1 Bacteroidota bacterium | reverse complement strand
AAAAATGGCTGCCCGGCATGGCAACCATTTTGTAAAGTATAAATACTTCGTCGCACCGGTTTATTCCTGTTCACCAAGATCTCCCCGGAACTTGAGTGAAGTCCGCTTGAACCGGTAAAACAAAAATGAACATTTAAACCCAAAACGTAAAACACAGCTATCTTATCCCGCTGTGGAAAACGTAAAAAAGAGTCAACTAAAATCAGGACGAGACACACTTATGGAACACCCTAACTCTTGCATCTAACTATAAACTTATCAAACCATATGCTTAGACAAATTATTGTTATCGGACTGGCTCTTTTTTCATTAACTGCATTTTCTCAATCAAGAAACAGTAATGAAATAATTGCAGAAGGAGGTTCTAAAATTAAAGTACGACCCGACTTAGCAACTTTTACTTTGACAGTTGAAAAAAGAGATACGATTGAAAAAAATGCAATTAAATTACTTAACCTTGAAATTGACGATTTAGTAAAAAGCCTTTACAAAATTGGCTTCACCAACAAGACTATTAAAATTTCAGATTACGACATTTCAAGTTCTCAAAACGATGAAGACAAGAAAAGGTATACAGCTTCAAATGTTTTAAAACTTGAATTCGGGCTTGACACAAAATTGATTGACGCATTATACAAGGAAATTCAAGAGGCAGGACTTAAAGATTTAGACATATCCTTTGAAACCAAAGTTTCCGACAGTCTTGAAAAAGCAACACGATTAAAATTGGTTCAGTTATCAATTGAAGATGCAAAAATTAATGCCAACAACATCTGTAAGGCATTAGACATAAAAATTGTGAGAGTAAAACAAGTTTTGAAATACAAAGACGGAATTTTAGGAAATCCGCCAGAAATTAATCAAATCAAATTTACACCGCCTAAAATTGTTGGAGACACTCAAATAAGTTACAATACTTCCTTTGACAAATTTCAAGTTGAAGATGTAGAATTAGAAGAAAAAATTACCATTGTTTACGAAATTTCAAAATAAAATGGAGCGACAGAAAAGCGAACGTACAACATCAGGTTTTGTGCAATTGGGGCATGACGTTGAAGCAATCATCGGCAGTGCATATCCAAGCATTGGTTTCGGCGGACGTAATTCTGTTGGGCAGTAGTTTTATACTTCAACTTTTAGTTATTAATTTAGCTTCAGTTCCGGGCGGACAGTTGGTCAATTCCCCAACTGCACAAAGCCTCGAACGTTAGCAGCAATTTTTTATGACAGTATCCGATATTATAATTAGTACATTGACAGGTGTTGTCGCCTCATTTTTTGTTTGGTGGCTCACATTCAAATATCTAGTGCCCAAAATTAATTTTGCTGACAAAATCAGCAAACTTCAAACAGATGAAAATGGTTCTGGCTTTAGATATAGAATTAAATTTGAAAACTCAGGAAATAGAAATATCATTGACCTACAAGTTTTAATTAGACTTAGAATAAGGGGCATACGTCAAGAGCAGCCTAAAAATTGGGAAGTTGTTTACTTGCCTACAAGTTCACTTGAATACAAAAATGTTGCAATTGTCAGACCTGCATCAAGTAGCGGACTAAGACCAGTACTTGAAATTAAAACATATGAATGCGACTATTTTCAACGAACTATTTTCCCTGACAATATCAGAATATTAGCACAAAACAATCAACTGACACTTGACCAAGTTCTAAACATTGGACAAGAGGCAGAGTTTCAGATTATGGTTTTAGGATATGACGAATTTAGCGGAGCAAGGAAGTTTTACGAATCAAAAAACTATACAATAAATGATATTGCTGAGGGACATTTCGATTTGAATAGCTTAAATATGCAATAATTATAAGACAACGTATTTTATGGCAGAACCACAAAATGACAATCTTCCTTTTAAAGAATTTTTAGACAAGAGTACAAATCTTATAACAATATTTGGTGTTCTAAATGCACTATTTGTTTATGCGACAACAATAGACAACAAAACAGCTCAGTCATTTTTGCTTCCATCATTTTTCGTATTATCATTATTAGTTTGGCTTGAAATAATAAAATTCGCATTAAAGTCAAATGACAATTCTTATAGCTATAATATATTTTATTTTCTAGCTTGTTCTATTGAGTTGGGTTTAGTTATTTATTTTGTTTCAATTTTTTCTCCGTTACTCTTTCTAGTAGGAATTTCTGTTATCTGGTTTTTACTTACTTATCTAATTTCTATAACCTTAGTTAAAATACTTGCAAAGTGGTTAAGCAAGCGAAGTAAGAGATTTCAAAAGAATTTCCTTCTGCTTATTTTTACAATTGGATTAATTCTATCAATGCTTATTCTTAAATTAATTTCTCCGATAGTAAAGCCTTGGGCTTACAAAATTCCTATGGAAAATAGCATACTAAAGTAAAACTGCTGCTAACATTGGTATTGCCAATAGTGGGGCTGACCATTGGAACAATCAGCAGCGGTAATTCTGCTGTACTGCGGTTCGGGCTTGACGAATAAAGCCAAGCTTTAGTACTAATTATTTATCTTTATCAAAAAGCCAGGCAGCGGTTCCGGCGGACAGGAATTCTATTTCCCCACCATCGGCAATACCCTGCCCGTAAACTGCAATGCGGCTTCACCTCTTTATTAGGCTGGACATACCGGCATCGCATCTGCAAAATTTTGTTCGGCATCTTTGGTTTCTGCAAATTAAAAGCAGTTTTATTTTTT